>JBAYTZ010000023.1 GCA_041675285.1 Candidatus Delongbacteria bacterium | reverse complement strand
GATCGCGCCCATCGCCATGGAGAAGGACCTGCGCTTCGCCATCCGCGAAGGCGGGCGGACCATCGGCGCCGGCGTGGTGACGGAAATTCAGAAGTAATCGACCCGGACAGGTAGGGACACGATCCATCGTGTCCCTACGACCGGGGACCGGGACCAAGCCCGGGTCAAGGAAGGAGCTGGGCCATGCGCGACATCGTGATCCTGGCTTGCCAGGAGTGCAAGCGGCGCAACTACACGACCACCAAGAACAAGCGCAAGCACACGGGCCGCGTTGAGTTCACCAAGTACTGCCCGTGGTGCAACAAGCACACGCCGCACAAGGAAACCAAGTAGAGCGGCTCGCCGCACAGGCCAGTAGCTCTAATGGTAGAGCGGCGGACTCCAAATCCGTAGGTTGGGGGTTCGAATCCCTCCTGGCCTGCTTTGATCGGAGAATCAGGGACTTCACATGGTCAACATGAAGACCTATTTCAGCGAAGTGCAAGACGAGATGAAGAAGGTCAACTGGCCCAGTTGGCCCATGCTGAAGAGCTCCACCAGTGTGGTGATCTTCGTTTCGCTGCTGCTCGCTGTGACCGTCTACCTCTTCGACCTGATCCTTTCCCGCGCCGTGGGTTGGATTCTGTAACAAGGGGAGCGGCATGTCGGATTTGATGCAGCAAGCCAACGTGGACGAGAATCTCCCCGTCAAGCGCTGGTATGCGGTCCAGGTCTTCACGGGCCAGGAAGAGAAGGTCAAGCGCTACGTGCTGGAAGAGGCCCGTCGCGTGGGACTGGGCGACCAGATCACGGACGTGCACATTCCCACCGAAAAGAAGGTGGAAATGCGTGCCGGCAAGCGTAAGGTCAAGGACGTCATCAACTTCCCGGGCTACATGTTCGTGGAGATGATCCTGACCCTGCAAACCCGCCACTTCCTGCTCAACTCCCCGTCCGTCCTCAACTTCGTGGGCCCCAACAACGAGCCGCATCCCCTGTCGGACACGGACGTGAAGCGCATCATCGGCCGGATGGGCGCCAGCGACGAACCGACTCTGGATCACCGCTACAAGTTGGGCGAGACGGTGAAGATCATCGACGGCCCCTTCAACGATTTCACGGGCACGCTGCAGGAAATCAACGACGAGAAGAAGCGACTCAAGGTGATGGTGTCCATTTTCGGACGCTCCACCCCGGTGGAACTGAATTTCACCCAGGTGGAACCCATCAATTGAGGAAGCCGCCAGCGGGCGGGCAAGGCGAAGACAACCGATTCACAGGACGACGCGCATGAAGAAGATCACCGGTTACATCAAGCTGCAGCTCCCCGCCGGAGCCGCCACGCCGGCTCCGCCCGTGGGTCCGGCCCTGGGTCAGCATGGCGTGAACATCATGGAATTCTGCAAGCAGTACAACGCCAAGACGCAGGATCAGAAGGGCATGATCATCCCGGTGGTGATCACGGTCTACGCCGACCGCTCCTTCACGTTCATCACCAAGACCCCGCCCGCCTCCAACCTGCTGAAGAAGGTGGCCGGCATCGCCAAGGGCAGCGGCGTGCCCAACCGCGAGAAGGTGGGCAAGATCACCTGGGAGCAGTGCCGGGAGATCGCCCGCATCAAGAAAGAAGACCTCAACGCCTATGACGAGGAGATGGGTGCGCGCATCATCGCGGGCACGGCCTTGTCCATGGGTATCGTGGTAGAAGACTAATCCAAAGGAAGCCAAGGCAGAGACATGAAGAGAAGCAAAAGGTACTCTTCCGCTTTCGCCAAGGTTGATCGTCTGAAGCTGTATCTCCTGAATGACGGCGTCAAGCTGTTGAAGGAATGCGCCACGGCGACCAAGTTTGACGAGACGGTGGAAGTCACCATGAACCTCGGCGTCGATCCGCGGCATGCGGACCAGATCGTTAGAGGGACAGTTTCCCTTCCACACGGAACTGGCAAGAGCGTTCGTGTCCTTGTTTTGGCCAAGCCCGACAAGCACAAGGAGGCCCTGGAAGCAGGTGCCGACTTCGTCGGACTCGACGACATGGCGGAGAAAATCCAAGCCGGTTGGATCGAGTTCGACAGTGTGATTGCCACCCCCGATGCCATGGGCGTCGTGGGCAAGCTTGGCCGGATCCTGGGACCGCGCGGCCTGATGCCGAATCCGAAGGTGGGGACGGTGACTCCCAATGTGGGACAGGCGGTGCGGGAGGTGAAGGCCGGTCGAATCGATTTCCGGGTCGATCGCTACGGTATTCTCCACGTCGGCGTGGGGAAAGCCTCCTTCGAAGCTGAAAAGCTGGTCGAGAACGTGGAGGAATTCGTCCGCACGGTGCTGAAGCTCAAACCTTCGGGCGCCAAGGGCAACTACGTCAAGAGCATCAGCGTCGCCAGCACCATGGGTCCGGGCATCAAGTTGGACAAGGCCGAAGTCCTTGACCGCGTGAAATAGGAGTTCCCGATGCCTACCCCGAAGAAAGAAGCCGTTGTCCAGGAGCTGGGCTCCCGGCTGAAGAGGGCCAAGGCGGTCTATGTGGCGGACTATTCCCACATGAACGTGACCACCTTGACGGAGCTTCGCAACGAGCTGCGCAAGGCCGACGCCGAAATCCAGATCGTCAAGAACAACCTCATCCGTCTGTCCCTGGCGGACACGCCCTGGGCCAACGCTGGCAAGGATCTCCACGGTCCGTGCTCGTTGACCCTGGCCTACGGTGAGGCTCCCGTGGTGGCCAAGGTGCTCAAGCGCTTTGCCGCCTACCACAAGGAGCGGCCGGTGGTCAAGGCCATCGGGTTCGAGGACAGCGTGCACGGTGGCGAGTTCCTGGGAACCCTGGCCTCCATGCCGACGCGTCAGGAAGCCCTGGGCATGTTGGCCGGTGTGCTGAACAGCATCATCGCCAGCTTCGCCCGCGCCCTGAACGCGGTGGCGGACAAGACCACGGAAGCGGGCACCGCCACACCGGGCGCCGCCCTGACCCAGGTCAGCGCTCCGGCTGCCACGGCCGAGCCGGCGCCGGTGGCCGCCCCGGTTGAAGAGACAGCCCCGGACGCCTCGCCTGAGGCCGCCGGTGAGGAAGCGGAAGGCGGCGCCGAGGCCTAGGCCCGGTCGCCTTCGGAACAGACAAAGCGACAAAGGAGATACCCATGGCGTTCGACAAGGCTGCCTTCATCGAGCAGGTCAAGGAAATGACCGTGCTGGAGCTGTCCGAGCTCGTCAAGGCGATTGAGACCGAGTTCAACGTGTCCGCGGCGGCCCCTGTGGCCATGATGTCCGGCGGCAGCGACGGTCCCGTGGAAGAGAAAGTCCAGACCGAGTTTGACGTGATCATGACCAGCGCGGGTCAGAAGAAGATCAGCGTCATCAAGGTCATCAAGGACATCATCGGCCTGGGTCTGAAGGAGTCCAAGGACTTCGTCGACAACCTGCCCAGGGCGGTCAAGGAGAAGGTGTCCGAGGCCGAGGCCAACGAGATCAAAGAGAAGCTCGAGGCCGAGGGCGCCACGCTCGAGATCAAGTAATCTCGACGGTTCATGCCCATCCCGCCACACCCCCGACCGGGGGTGTGGCTTCCCCTTGTTTTTCGGACCATTGGGTCCCCGTACGCCCAGGGAAGTCAACAGGAAAGGCAGGAGGCCGGTTGAGCCGCTTCATTTCAAAGCTCAGCAGCCCCTTCCCCCTGTTCGGTCCCATCCCGGGCATCCGACACCGCGCCCCACACAACCCGCCCACCGTGCGGGCTTGCCTGTCTGGGGTTGAACATGCTGCCCCTGGTGGAGGAGGTCTCTGTTGAAGGCCAAGAATCACATCCAGCGCCACACGTTTTCCAGGATCCCCAAGCTGGTGGAACTGCCGGACCTGCTGGACATCCAGCTGGCTTCGTTCCGGCGCTTCATCCAACTGGGCGTGCGTCCCGAGGAACGGGAGCGCGTCGGGTTGAATTCCGTGTTCCTGAACGTTTTCCCGATTATCGACAATCGGGAGGAGCACATCCTGGAGTTCAGCCACTATGCCATTGAGCCCCCGAAGTACACAGTGGAGGAGTGCAAAGAGCGTGGCGTCACCTTCGCCGCCCCGCTGAAAGCCCTGCTGCGCCTGTCCCGCAAGACCGCCACCGAGGACGGCTTCGGCGAGACCATCGAGCAGGAGGTCTACCTGGGCAACCTGCCCATGATGACCGACACGGGCACCTTCATCATCAACGGGTCTGAGCGCGTCATCGTCAGCCAGCTGCACCGCAGCCCGGGCGTGTTCTTCGGCGTGACCCAGCACCAGAACGGCACGCCGCTCTACGCCGCGCGGATCATCCCCTTCCGCGGCTCGTGGGTGGAGTTCACTACCGACATCAACGACGTGCTCTACGTCTACATCGACCGGCGCAAGAAATTCCCCGTGACCACGCTGCTGCGGGCCATGGGCTATGCCTCCAACGCCCAGATCTTCAATCTCTTCGGCTACTCCGAAGAGGTGGCCCTCTCCTCCAAGACCGTCTCGCGCTTCGTCAAACGTCAGATCATCGACGACGTGGTGGACGAGTCCACGGGCGAGATCGTGGTGGAGCGCGGCACCATCCTGAGCGAGGAGAACCTGGCGCTGCTCAAGGACCGCGGCGTCAAGTCCATCCTGCTGCTGCGCGACAGCGAAGAGCATTCCACCGGCTTCGACATCATGCGCAACACGCTGGGCAAGGATTCCTGCCGCAGCCAGGAAGACGCGCTGATGGAGATCTACCGCGAACTGCGCGGCAGCGAGGCGCCGGACCTGGACACGGCCAAGGGCCTGCTGGAGAAGCTCTTCTTCGACGAGCGCCGCTACGACCTGGGCGCCGTGGGCCGCTACCGGATGAACGCCAAGCTCAACCTGGACATCCCGCGCCACGTCTGCATCCTGACCATCGAAGACCTGACCTGCATCATCACCTACGTGCTGGAGCTGCGGGAAGGCAAGCGGATGACGGACGACATCGACCACCTGGGCAACCGCCGGGTGCGCACGGTGGGCGAGCAGCTGGCCAACCAGTTCAGCGTGGCCCTGACGCGCATGGCCCGCACCATCAAGGAGCGGATGAACCTGCACGACACGGAGCGCCTGACGCCCCAGGACCTGATCAACGTCCGCACGGTGTCGAGCGTGGTGAACACCTTCTTCGGCACCAACCAGCTGAGCCAGTTCATGGACCAGGTCAACCCCTTGGCGGAACTGACCCACAAACGCCGCCTCTCGGCCTTGGGCCCCGGCGGCCTGACGCGCGAACGCGCCGGCTTTGAGGTGCGCGACGTGCACTTCACGCACTACGGCCGCCTCTGTCCCATCGAGACCCCGGAAGGCCCGAACATCGGCCTGATCAGCAGCCTCTGCACCTACGCGCGGATCAACGACCTGGGCTTCGTTGAGACGCCCTACCGCCGCGTCAAGGAAGGCCGGGCCACGCGGATCATCGAGTACTTGAGCGCGGACGACGAGGATCATCACACCATCGCCCAGGCCGACGTGCCGCTGGACGACAAGGGTGCTTTCACCGACAGCGTGGTCAAGGCCCGCTACCGGGCGGAGTATCCCGTGGTGAGCCCGGGCGAAGTCAGCTACATGGACGTCTCGCCGGACCAGATCGTCTCGGTGGCGGCCAGCCTGATCCCCTTCCTGGAGCACGACGACGCCAACCGCGCGCTGATGGGCTCCAACATGCAGCGCCAGGCTGTGCCGCTGCTGCGGCCCCAGGCCCCCATCGTGGGCACGGGCATGGAGCGCAAGAGCGCAGTGGACAGCCGGGCCGTGGTCACGGCGGACATCGCCGGCCTGGTGACCTACGTGGATTCGGACCGCATCGAGGTCACGCCCACGCACAAGGCGCGCATCCCCAGCCGGCTGGCCCAGCGCACGCGCGTCTACGGTCTGCGCAAGTTCGAGCGCAGCAACCAGGACACCTGCGTCAACCAGAAGCCGCTGGTGAACCTGGGCGACAAGGTGAAGAAGGGCGACATCCTGGCGGACGGCTGCGCCACGGAGATGGGCGACCTGGCGCTGGGACGCAACGTCCTGGTGGCCTTCATGCCCTGGAACGGCTACAACTTCGAGGACTCGATCATCCTCTCGGAGAAGATGGTGGCCACGGACGTGTTCACGTCCATCCACATCACCGAGGAGGTGCTGGAGGTCCGGGAGACCAAGCGCGGCGAGGAAGAGCTGACCAACGAGATTCCCAACGTCTCGGAGGAGGCCACCCGCGACCTGGATGAGAACGGCATCATCCGCGTGGGCGCCAAGGTGCAACCCGGCTCGATCATCATCGGCAAGGTGACGCCCAAGGGCGAGATGGAGTCCAGCCCCGAGGACAAGCTGCTCAAGGCGATCTTCGGCGACAAGGCCGGCGACGTCAAGGACGCGTCCAAGGTGGTGGGCCCCGGCGGCAAGGGCGTGATCATCGACACCAAGCTCTTCAGCCGGAAGAAGAAGGACCCCAAGGCCAAGCGCAACGAGAAGAAGCTCCTGGACGACGTGGATCTGGCCCTGAAGGAAGATCTGCAGATCCTGCGCCACGCCCTGGAGGCCGACCTGAAGGACCTGCTGGTGAACCAGGTGGCGGGCGAGATCCGCGACCAGGCCACGGGCAAGCTGCGCCTGAAGCCCGGCACCACCATCACCGAGAAACACATCCTCAAGCTGGACCTGGACGACCTGGACACCGGTGCCTGGACCGACGACGAGCAGATCAACAGCGAAGTCGAGTCCATCATCAACAACTACAAGGTCCAGAAGGAGATCCTCGGCACCGACGCGCGCAACAAGCGGCACAAGATCGAGGTCGGGGACGAGCTGCCGGCGGGCATCGTGCAGATCGCCAAGGTCTACATCGCCCAGAAGCGCAAGATCCAGATCGGCGACAAGATGGCCGGCCGCCACGGCAACAAGGGCGTGGTCGGCAAGGTCGTGCCCATGGAGGACATGCCCTTCCTGGCCGACGGCACGCCGGTGGACATCGTGCTGAACCCGCTGGGCGTGCCCAGCCGCATGAACCTGGGCCAGGTCTTCGAGACCGCCCTGGGCTGGGCCGGCCACAAGCTGGGCAAGTACTAC
Source organism: Candidatus Delongbacteria bacterium (assembly GCA_041675285.1). NCBI lineage: Bacteria > Candidatus Delongiibacteriota > Candidatus Delongbacteria bacterium. The sequence continues at coordinate 35,578 of JBAYTZ010000023.1, read as the reverse complement.
GCCACGCCGGTTTTCGACGGCGCCGGCCTGGACGACGTGATCGCCCAGCTGGACGAGGCCGGGCTGCCCACCAGCGGCAAGATCCAACTCTACGACGGCAAGACCGGCGCGCCCTTCGATCAGCCGGTCACCGTGGGCATGATCTACATCATCAAGCTCAACCACTTGGTGGATGACAAGATCCACGCCCGTTCCATCGGACCCTACAGCCTGATCACGCAGCAGCCCCTGGGCGGCAAGGCCCAGTTCGGCGGCCAGCGCTTCGGCGAGATGGAAGTCTGGGCCTTGGAGGCCTACGGTGCGGCCAACATCCTGCAGGAGATCCTGACGGTGAAGTCGGACGACGTGCAGGGCCGCACGGCCACCTACGAGGCCATCGTGAAGGGGCTGAACCTGCCCCAGCCGGGGGTGCCCGAGTCCTTCAACGTGCTCATCCATGAGCTGAAGGGCCTGGGATTGAACATCCCCGAGTTTGCCAAGACCCAGTTCTTCTTCTAGGGATAAGGGAGGACATCTTGATTCAGCAGGAAGTCGCCCGCAAGGAGCACCTGACCATCACGCTCTCCAGCCCGGACATGATCATGGCCGAGTCGAGGGGCGAGGTGACCAAGCCGGAGACCATCAACTACCGCTCCTACAAACCGGAGAAGGACGGGCTCTTCTGTGAGAAGATCTTCGGCCCGGTGAAGGACTGGGAGTGCCATTGCGGGAAGTACAAGGGACGGCGCTACAAGGGCATCGTCTGTGACCGTTGCGGCGTGGAGATCACCAAAAAGGAAGTGCGGCGCGAGCGCATGGGCCACATCACGCTGGCCGTGCCCATCGTCCACATCTGGTTCTTCCGCAGTCTACCCTCGAAGATCGGCTACTTCCTGGGCATGACGGTGAAGGACCTGGAAAAGGTCATCTACTACGAGAGCTTCGCCATCGTCCAGCCCGGCGTGTCCGGCTGGCGCATCGGCCAGGTGGTGCCCGAGAGCGAGCTGGAGAAATTCCACGCCCTGCATCCCGGCAACCGCGACCTGCCGGAGAGCGATCCGGAGCGGATGATCTCGGCCATCGGTTCGGAGGCCATCAAGGCCCTGCTGGGCCGCACGGACGTGGACCAGATCTCCCACGACCTGCGCACCCAGGTGCGCACGGAGACCAGCCTCCAGCGCAAGACGGAAGCCCTGAAGCGCCTCAAGGTCATCGAGGCCTTCAAGAAGCGCGATCCGGAGAGCGGCGAATTCATCAACCGCGCCGAGTGGATGGTGATGGACGTGATCCCCGTGATCCCGCCCGACCTGCGTCCGCTGGTGCCGCTGGAAGGCGGCCGCTTCGCCACCAGCGATTTGAACGACCTCTATCGCCGGGTGATCATCCGCAACAACCGCCTCAAGCGGTTGATCGAGATCAAGGCGCCGGAAGTCATTCTGCGCAACGAGAAGCGCATGCTCCAGGAAGCCCTGGACAGCCTGTTCGACAACAGCCGCAAGAACACGGCCGTGCGCAGCGACGGCAACCGCCCGCTCAAGAGCCTGAGCGACGTGTTGAAGGGCAAGCAGGGGCGCTTCCGCCAGAACCTGCTGGGCAAGCGCGTGGACTATTCCGGCCGCTCGGTGATCACCGTGGGCCCGGACCTGAAGCTCCACGAGTGCGGCCTGCCCAAGTACATGGCCATCGAGCTGTTCAAACCCTTCATCATCCGCCGGCTGCTGGACACCATGCGCGCCCCCACGGTGAAGAAGGCCAAGAAGATCATCGAGGACGGACCGGACTTCGTGTGGGAGATCCTGGAAGAGATCGTCAAGGATCACCCGGTGATGCTCAACCGCGCGCCGACCCTGCACCGGCTGGGCATCCAGGCCTTCCAGCCGCTGCTGGTGGAGGGCAAGTCCATCCAGCTGCACCCGCTGGTCTGCACGGCCTTCAACGCGGACTTCGACGGCGACCAGATGGCCGTGCACGTGCCGCTCTCCTACGAGGCGCAGCTCGAGGCCAAGTACCTGATGATGGCGGACCAGAACATCCTGCACCCCGCCAACGGCCGGCCGATCACCGTGCCTTCCCAGGACATGGTGCTGGGCTGCTACTACATGACCAAGCACCGGCCGGGCTCCGTCGGCGAGGGGCGGCGCTTCGCCACCATCGACGAGATGCGCGCGGCGCTGGCCCACGGTTACGTGAGCCTGCACTCCGAGATCAAGATCCGCTACGAGGGCAAGCTGCTGCAGACCACGCCGGGTCGCGTGCTCTTCAACATGATCCTGCCCAAGGACCTGAAGAAGGACCGCGGATTCCGCAACGAGGTGATGACCAAGAAGGCCCTGGAGCGCGTCATCTTCGACGTCTTCCACTCGGTGGGCCTGAAGAGCGCGGCGCGCTTCCTGGACGAGCTGAAGCAGCTGGGCTTCGCCAACGCCACGCGCTCCGGCGCCTCCATCGGTCTTTCGAACATTTTGATCCCCAAGGAGAAGCACGAGATCATCGCCCGCGCCCAGAAGGAGGTCGATGAGATCCAGGAAGGCTTCCAGATGGGGTACATGCGCGACGGCGAGCGCTACAACAAGGTGATCGACACCTGGACCCAGGCGACCATGCGCGTGGCCAAGCGGCTGATGGAGCACCTGAAGCAGGACGACAACGGCTTCAACCCGCTCTTCATGATGGCCGACTCCGGCGCCCGCGGCAGCAACGACCAGATCAAGCAGCTGGCCGGCATGCGCGGCCTGATGGCCAAGCCCCAGAAGCGCCTCACCGGCGGCAAGGGCGAGATCATCGAGAACCCGATCACGGCCAACTTCAAGGAAGGCCTGTCGGTGCTGGAGTACTTCATCTCCACCCACGGCGCCCGCAAGGGTCTGGCCGACACGGCCCTGAAGACGGCGGAAGCCGGCTACCTGACCCGCAAGATGGTCGACGTGGCCCAGGACGTGATCGTGCGGACCCTGGACTGCGGCACGATCATGGGCATCGACATCCAGGCCCACCGCGAGGGCGAGGAGATCACCGAACACCTGCACGAGCGCATTCTGGGCCGCGTGCTGGCGGAGGACCTCTTCAACCCGGTGTCCAACGAGCTGATCGCCGACGCGAACAGCCTGGTGGACGAGGCCCTGGCCTTCAAGATCTCCCAGCACGTGCTGGACAAGGTGCGCATCCGCTCGGTGCTCACCTGCGAGCTGGACAACGGCTGCTGCTCGCGCTGCTACGGCCGCAGCATGACCAGCAATAGCCTGGTGAACGTCGGCGAGGCCGTGGGCGTCATGGCCGCCCAGTCCATCGGCGAGCCGGGCACCCAGCTGACCCTGCGCAATTTCCACATCGGCGGCGCGGCGTCGCTGGAGGCCAAGGAGGCGATCATCCGCGCCACGGCCGTCGGCACGTTGCAGTTCGCCGGGCTCTACACGGTCACGCGCGACGACGGCGTGATGGTGACCAACCGCCGCAACGGGCAAATCAGCATCCTGGCCGACGCCGGCCGCCCGGTGGCCAAGTACACGGTGCCCTACGGCGCCGCCATGACCCTGCGCGAGGGCGACGAGGTCAAGGTGGGCGACGTGATCTACGAGTGGGACCCCCACAACGTGGCCGTGCTGTCGCCGGCCTCGGGCGTGGTCAAGTTCCAGGACCTGATCTCCGAAGTCACCTTCCGCGAGGAAATCGACGAAGTCAGCGAGAAGAAGTCGATGGTGATCATCGACAGCCGCAACCGGCGCATCAATCCGCACATCCTGCTGATGGACGCCGCCACGGGCGACAAGCTGGCCGACGTGGTACCGCCGGTGGGCTCCCACCTGGAAGTGCGCGAGGGCGACGTGGTCAGCCGCGGCAGCGTGCTGGTGAAGAAGCCGCGCGAGATGAGCAAGAGCCGCGACATCACGGGTGGTCTGCCCCGCGTGGCCGAGCTCTTCGAGGCCCGCAAGCCCAAGGATCCGGCCGTGATCACCGAGATCAGCGGCACGGTGCGCTTCGGCGAAATCAAGGCCGGCTACCGCGAAGTCACGGTGGAGTCGGAGTACGGCGATCCCAAGACCTACAAAGTGCCCATCGGCAAGCACATCGAAGTGCATGACGGCGAGTACGTCGAGGCCGGCGACAAGCTGTGCGAGGGCAACCGCGTGCCCCAGGACATCCTGCGCGTGCTGGGCCCGATGGAGGTGCAGAAGCACCTGGTGGAGGAGATCCAGGAGGTCTACCGCTTCCAGGGCGTGCGCATCAACGACAAGCACATCGAAGTGATCGTGCGCCAGATGATGCAGAAGGTGCGGATCACGGATCCGGGCGACACGATGTATCTGGAAGGCGACCTGGTGGACGGCAACAAGTTCAAGCGCCTGAACCAGGAAATGCACAACATGGTCGTCGTGGAGGCCGTCCAGGACAGCTTCTTCCATATCGGCGAACTGGTGACCCGCGAGCGCTTGGCCGACGAACTGTCCCGCCTGCGCGAGATGCGCCGGGAAGGCTCCGACGTGAAGGATCCCGAAGTGCGCCCGGCCCAGCCGGCGATCTTCGAGCCGGTGCTGATGGGCATCACCCAGGCCGCGCTCAACACGGACTCCTTCATCTCCGCCGCGAGCTTCCAGGAGACCACGCGCGTGCTGGCCGAGGCCGCGATCCACGCCCGCTCCGACAGCCTGATCGGCCTGAAGGAGAACGTGATCATGGGCTACCGGATTCCCGCCGGAACGGGTCTGCGCAAGTACGACACACTCCACGTGGAAGACCCCTACCTGCGGCAGCGTCAGGAAGAGGACGCCGCCCGCGAGGCCGCCCAGGCCGAGGCCGAGGCCCGCGCCCGCGCCGAGGCCGCCCAGGAGGACTAGGACTCCTGCCCTCACACGGCAACGTACGAGGCCCGGTCGCGCAAGCGGCCGGGCCTTTTGCGTCATGCTCTGGCATCATGCCTGACACCGGACGCGCCATTTGTCCAAGTACACGGACATCAGTCGGCGGTACACAGCCTGGCGCCCGGAAGCCGTCTCCGCCAAGCCGAGGTACCAGGGAGTGGGGACAATCAGCGTGGACGGTTCTCCATGGGCATGGATGAGGTAGCTCGACCAACGATAGTCAGCCGGCCTTTGCACAATCCCGGCCCGGACTGGATTGGAATCCACGTACAAGTGGCAGGTGGCAATCCTGTCCTCATCCAGCAACGGTTCGGACCAATAGCGCTGATTCCAAAAGGACCCGGACCGGGCCAGCTGGCGATTCATGCGCCGGCTGTGCCCGCTGCAAGCGGATTGCATCAGCCGCTGCATGGCATTGTCCTTGCCAATGGTCAGGATCAGATGGACGTGATTCCGCATCAGACAATAGCCATGCAGTGCGCAGTGGTCCCGTCTGATCAGACCTTGCAGTCGGGAAAGAAATGAGCTGCAATCGGCGTCTTGGTGGAACACGTTGCAGCGGTCATGTCCCGTCAGGATGACGTGCTGGATCGAACCGGCGATGTCGCAGCGTTCGGGTCGTGACATGGGTACCTCCGCGCGCTCCTACGCCCGGTGCCCGCGGCGGGATGCGGCAATTCCAGTGGGGATCCGATCCCTTGGCGATGCCCGTGTACGAGGGTGGACAAGCAGAGATGGAGACGTCGGTCCATGCGGGATTTGTCAGGGAAGAGGGGAGTTGGCGCAGCTGATCACAGGATGGCGGGAGTCCGTTCCCTGATGGATACACAACCAATCAAGTGGTGTCAGGCACGGTGCCTGACACGGCTCAGCAAGTCCTTGACCTGCAGCGCCACAGGTTGTCTCGGCGCTTCAGTTGCTGTCCATCCTGGTCCAACGGATTGGACAAATCCGCGAGGTGGTGTCAGGCACGGTGCCAGACACGAATCCCAAGTGGTACCAGGCACGGTGCCTGACACGGTTCAGGAAGTCCTTGATCTACATCGCCATAGGTTGTCTCGGCGCTTCTTTGCTGTCCATCCTGGTCCAACGGATTGGACGATTCCGCGAGGTGGTGTCAGGCACGGTGCCAGACACGGCGCCCGAAACGGTTCAGCACGAATCCATGCCTGACCATCTACTGCCCGCAGAAAAGGAAACGCCCGGCCAGTGAGGGAAGGCCGGGCGTCTGGGCGCGCTCAAGGGAACCTTCGGTCAATGCACGGTTCTGCAGATCCGGAATCCAATGCTGCTGTTCGTGTGAGACGGACCGCTCCCATCACGGGCCGCGCACAACAAGGTCAGCGACCCATAGCCCAGGCTACCTCCTCTTCGAACACGACTATCATTGTTGGACGGACCTACGGGGTTGGTTTGTGTAGCGCTACTATATGGACCAGAAGCATCGTTACACCACTCCCACACATTCCCCGCCATGTCTGATATGCCAAAACTATTGGCGCCATCTGGATGTGTGCCCACAGGACTCGTCCAACCCACACAGAGAACATTCGGACGGAAGTTTGCATGCAGGCACGTTGGAGTCGTGTTTCCCCAAGGATAGGATCGTTCATCACCTGTTTGTGCCGCATACTCCCACTCCGCCTCTGTCGGCATTCGGTATCCTTCTGCCAGATAGGGATTTCTCAATGAAGGGATCTGGCTCCACGCTCCCTCATAATAAGGGGTTAAATCTTCCATTATACTGATCCAATCACAATAACAAGCAGCCCCATACCAACTCACTTCCTTGATGGGATGCACGGCTGGGTCATAAGAGTTCCATTCCTCAAAGCCCCAATCGTCAGCGCCGGGGGCTCTACGTAAATACAATTGGCCATTGTCGTTAGCGATTTCACAATAACTACTGGACATGTTGACCAGAACTTGACCATATGCGACTAAATTTCCATTCGAAATCGTAGCATATCCATTGTCCAACGCCCACTGCGCGGCCTCCAAATATTGCTTATTTGATATCTCAAATTGACTTATAAGAACTGAATTAGTCAATGTCACAATGTGCTCTGGAGTTGCGACTCCTGTTTGACCCATGCTAAAAGTTCCTGGAGGAATATTTATCAAATTGTTTTGGCCGATAATCAAACTATCGGCTGTAATAATGAATGAACCAATTATCAATGGCTGAAATTGCCAATCCCAATTTGTCGGCATTGAATGCGAGAATTGCATCGAACTGGTTGTTCCGATAAGAAGTGGGTCAAAACCGGGTGCTTGATTCTTGTAAATCAAGTAGCGATCTGCTCCAGATACAGCGTCCCATCCAAGCTGGACATAAACACTATCGCCGTCAGTGGTCGCCGAAATCGTAACATTGGGCGCATCCACGGCGTAGACTAGGGATGGAAGAAGGAACGAAAGAACGGAAAGGAGCTTCATGGCTTGCCTCGTACTGAAATTCGGTTTGTGCAACGGGCGAATCTTACAATTCGGACTTCGAGATAGCAAGAGAAAAAACAGCTTGCGATGAATATTCAACATCGCCATTTTCCTCTTGTCGCTCATGTCGAAGCGTGGCATTTCTTGATCATGAGTCATTTCTGAGGTTGCGACGTAACTCGCAAATTGGAGAATTCAATGAATATCTTAACAGTGATTCCAAAATGGATACGGACACCCATTCGTGATTTGTTGTGGAAAGTGAAGTCTATTCCATATATTGGTGAGGGTAGACTTTGTCCGGTTTGTGGTAGTGAGTCTAAGAAGTTTCGGGGTTTTGGTTATCCAAAAAGACAAGATGCGGAATGTGTGCATTGTGGGGCGCTTGAGAGACATCGTTTCATGTGGTTGTTCTTTCAGCAACAAACAGACTTGTTTAATGGTCGAACAAAACGTGTTTTGCATGTTGCACCAGAAAGATGTTTTCAGCCGTTGTTGCGTAAAAAATTAGGAAATAACTATGTAACAGCCGATCTGTTTAATCCAAGAGCAGACATAAAGATGGATATAACAGATATAAAACTGGATGATGAATCGATAGACGTTATATATTGTAGTCATGTGTTGGAACATGTGAATGATGATCGAAAGGCGATGAGGGAATTCCAGCGCATTCTGAAAAAGAATGGATGGGCGATTCTACTGGTTCCAATTTTTCCAGGATTGACCTTTGAAGATCCCGCGATCGTGGATCCAAAGGAACGACTGAGACACTATGGTCAGGAAGACCACGTCAGAAGATATGGGTCTGATTATGTGGACCGTTTGGTGGAGGCCGGATTTATTGTGAAGGTTTGGACTGTTAATGAGCTATTTGAAAAGGATGACATTGAAAAGATGGGATTAACTCCGGCGTCCGGAGAGATTTATGTTTGTACTAAGAATCAATAAAAAGAACTGAGAATGACACAGAAACGAGAAATTCAAGTAGATCCTAGTATTTACGATCGTAAGTATCTCGACGTGTCCCGCTACGTTACTCATTGGCATCAGGCTAATGAATGCGCAACATATGTTGGGAAGGTTGGTCGGGTCCTTGAAGTGGGTCCCGGGAATGGCCATACGACGTGGATCATGCGCCAGTGGGGCCTGCAGGTCCAGACCCTGGATCTGGATCCTGCCCTGCAGCCGGATTTGGTGGGCGACGTCAGCCACATCCCCTGCCCGGACAAGAGCTTCGATTGCGTGCTGGCCGCCGAGGTGCTGGAGCATCTGCCCTGGGCGGAGTTCGGGCCCACGCTGGCCGAGCTGCGCCGGGTTTGCCGGGGCCGGGTGGTGCTCAGCCTGCCGGCGCCCTTCCTGGGACTGGGACTGCTGGGGCAGTTCACCAACCTGGGCAGTCACGGCCTGCATCTGGGGCTGCCGCACTGGAAGCGCCACCGCTGGGACGGTCAGCACTATTGGGAAGTGGGCAAGCGCGGCACCGAGCGCCGGGTCGTGCGCCGGGCCATTCGCGCAGCGGGCTTCCAGATCCGGCGGGAGTTCCGCCCCGCGCCGTCCCTTTACTGCCTCTTCTTCATCCTGGACGTCCAGTAATCCGGCGCCAGGAGTCAACCGTCCGGCGGCTTCAGCCGGTTGCGCGAGAGTTAGTCAATACAAACATCAAACGAATTGATTCTCACTCCAGTGAAAAACTGGTTGATTGGCTGGCGGCGAAGGCCTAGGTTGAGTCCGGTTCCCCCCGTTCCACTCATCCACTTGGGAGCATGCATGAAGCTGTTCGCCACCCTTTTGCTTAGCGCGGCCGCCCAGGCCGTTGTGCTGGAAGTCCCCCAGGACTTCGCCACCATCGGCGCGGCCCTCCAGGCCTCCGCCGCCCACGACGTGGTGCTCGTCGCGCCGGGCGTTTATCCGGGCAACCTGATCTTTCCTGCCCACGCGGTGGAACTGCGCTCCGTGGCCGGCCCCCAGAGCACCGTGCTCGCCGCCACATCGGGCTCCGTGGTCACCTTCCAGAGTGGACAGACCCCCAGCACCGTGCTGGAGGGCTTCACCATCCAGGGCGGCACCGGCACCCCGGTCTTCCTGAACGGCGTGAGCCGCGGCGGCGTGGGCGGCGGCGTCTTCTGCCGCAACAACAGCAGCCCGCTGATTCGCCACAACTGGATCGAGAACAACCGGGCGGCCTGGCCCGCCGGCGTGGGCGGCGGGATCTTCGCCTGGGATTCCAGCCCGCGCATCGAGCAGAACCGGATCCGCGCCAACACGGCGCACTACGGCGGCGGCATCTACCTGCAGTCCTCGGCCAGCCTCGTGCTGGAGAACCTCATCGAGGACAACGACACCATGCCCGCCCAGAACGGCTTCAGCAACGGCAAGGGCGGCGGGCTGCGGGCCATGTACGGCTCGCCCGTGATCGAGGGCAACACCTTCAAGGGCAACCACTGCCACTGGGTGGGCTCGGCCATCGCGCTCTCGGAGCCCGGCACCACGGTCAGCGTGACACGCAACCTGCTGGTGGGGAATGCCGGCAACTATCCCATCGACATCGCCTACTCGGCCCACGGCTACCTGGCCTGCAACCTGCAGTGGGGCAACACGCCCGCCAACCAGTGGCCCGTCAGCGGCTACTGGACGAATGAGGGCGGCAACGGCTTCGCGGATCCGCACTTCTGCGACGGCGGGGAGTGGCCCTATCGCGTGGAGGAGAGCTCGCCCTGCCGGCCCGGCCAGAACCCCTTCGGCTCCGGTTGCGGCTGGATCGGCGCCACGCAATTGCTCTGCGAGCAGGTGGTGGAAGCCGACGAGGAGGTGCCGGCGGCCTGGTCGCTGGGCCTGCCCTGGCCGAATCCCTTCAATCCCGTGACACACGTGAGCGTGGACGTGCCCGGGCTGGGAGCGGCCCGCCTGCAGTTGTTCAACCTGCGCGGCGAGCTGGTGCGCACCCTGCACGAGGGGCTGCTGGAACCCGGTCGGCGGGACTTCCAACTGGACGCCGGCACGCTGCCCTCGGGACTCTACCTGCTGCGGCTTGAGGCGGCGGGCCGCGCCCAGGTGCGAAAGGTCAGCCTGATCCGTTAAGTTTCACGCCGAGATCTGCAGCTCATGTCGAAGCATCCAACTGGATGCTTCGGCTCTTTTTGGGATCACCGCCGGAGGCCGACTGGTGGAGCTGAGCGTCGTGATCGCCGCCTACAACGGCGAGCAGAGCCTGGGTCGAACCCTCGACAGCCTGTGCGCGGCCCTGCCCGCGGACAGCGAGGTCGTGGTGGTGGACGACGGCTCCACCGACGGCACGGCCCAGCTGGTGCGCGAGCGCGGCGACGCGCGCCTCCAGCTGGTGCAGCAGGCGAACCAGGGACCGGCGGTGGCCGCCAACAGCGGGCTGGTCGTGGCCCGGGGCCGCTTCGTGGCGCGCCTGGACTGCGGCGATTTGTGTCACCCGGAGCGGTTGGCGCTCCAACTGGACCACCTGCGCGCGCATCCCGAGCTGCTGTTGACGGGTTGCCGCGTGCGGCGCCTGGACGCGCAGGGCCGGGTGCTGGGCGAATCCGAGGTGGTGCGCGATCCCGCCCGGCTGCGGCGCGGCCTGATGCGCCTCAACCTGTTCCAGCACTCCTCCGTGATGATCCGTCGGGACGCGCTGAGCGCCGTGGGCGGCTACCGGCCCTTCTTCCGCTTCAGCCTGGACCTGGACCTGTTCCTGCGGCTCTCCGAGCGCGGCCCGCTGGACAATTTGCCCCAAACCCTGTCCGACTGGGTGATGGAGCCGGACTCCATCTCCTTCAAGTATCGCGGCGCCCAGGCCCGCTTCGCGGAGCTGTCCCGCCAGAGCGCGGCCGCCCGGCGGCGCGGCGAGCCGGATCCGCTGGATGCCGGCCTGCTGACGGCCCCGGCGCTGCTGCCCGAGCCCGCGGAACAGCGCCTGGCCCACTATCACCTGGAAGTCGCCCGGGCTTTGTTGATGGGCGGACGCGGCCCCGAGGCGCGCGCCGAACTGGCGCTGGCCCGCTCCCACGGCCTGTCCGCGGGCGTCGCGCGCCGTCTGGCGGCCTTCAGCCGGCTGCCCGGGCCGCTGCGAAGCGTCCTGCGCCGGGCCCGGGTGGCGTGGGTGACCCGATGAGCCCGCCTACGGCGGCGCCGGCGCGCAACCTGGTCCGCGAGGCGGGCGGCCTGGCCGGCGCGCGGCTGGGCGTGCGCGTGCTGGGCATTGCGGTGGGCTGGGTGGTGGCCCGCGTCATCGGCCCGGAGGGTCTGGGGCAACTCTCGCTGCCCAACCTGATGCTCGCCGTGGCGCCCTTCCTGACCCTGGGTTTCGCCGACGGGCTGGTGCGCGAGCTGCCGCTGGCCGAGGGCCAGGCCCCCGAGCAGCGCCGATCCCTGCTGGCCGCCAGCTGGGCCGCCGGCCTGCTCACCGGCCTTGCCGTGCTGCTGGTCGCCGCCGGCTACCAGGCCGTGGCGGGCGAATCCATCCGCGACTCCCGCCTCTACTGGCTGGCCGTGCTGGCGGGCCTGGCGCACATGGCCTTCAAGGTCAGCCTGAGTTCGCTCACCGGCAGCCGGCGCATCAAAGAACTGGCCCTCTTGCAGGTGTTGCAAGGACTGCTGCGGGCCGGGCTGGTGCTGATCCTGCTCTTCACGATGCCAGCCAGCGCCCAGGTTTACGCCCTGCACACGGGCGTCGCGCTCTCCCTTACGGGCAGCCTGGTCTGGGCCGCGCGCCACGGGGCGGTGAGCCGGCCGCATTTCGACGCCCGCGCCCTGGGCCGGCTGGGGCGCTCGGGTCCGCCGCTGGCGCTGGCCTCGCTCCTGCTCATGCTGCTCATCGTCGGGGATCGGCTGGTGCTGAGCCGCGTGCTGGAGCCCCAGGCGCTGGGCATTTTCGAGCAGGGCGTGCTGATCCGCGACGGCCTGCTGCTGCTGCCCGCCGTGCTGCTGACCCTGCTGATCCCGGATTACTCGGCCCGCCAGGGGGACCCGGCTCGGCGCCCGGGCCTGCTGACGGATGTGGCGCGCCAGTCCGGCCTGGTGGCGGTGGGCACGCCCCTCCTGCTGGGCCTGACCCTGCTCCAGCTGCCCTGGCTCTTCGCCCTGCTGCTGCCGCGCTTCACGCCGGGCATGCCCGTGCTGCAGCTGGCCGTGCTGGGCATGTGCCCGATCTTCCTCTCCTATATTCTGGTCAGCTTGTTGATGAGTGAGGGGCGGGCCGTCCACGTGGGACTGCTGGCGCTGGTCTGCCTGGGCCTGCTGCTGGGGCTGGATCTGCGCCCCCTGGCGGTCTGGCAGCCCTGGCTGGAGCGCGTGCTGGCCCACGGTCCACCGGTGGCGGGCCTGGAACGGGCGCTGGCCGGCGCGCTGACGGCGCTGGGCGCCTTCTGGCTGTTCTCCCTGGGAATCCTGCTGGGCAACGCCCGCCGCCTGGGCCTGGGCGCCAAGCTCGTGCTGGGCTGGATCGCGCCTTCGCTGCTGCTCAGTCTGGCGGCGCTGGCCGGGCTGGAGCAGGGCTGGCTGCAGGGCTGGAATCCCTGGGTGAATCTGGGCTTCGCCCTGGCGGGCGGGCTGTTCCTGGCAACCTACGAGCGGCGCAGCGGACAGCTGGGCAAACTCTGGCGGGCCCGCCGGGCCGTCAAATCTTGAGGCGGGAATGAAAACCAAACACCAGATGCTCTGGCTGGGCGGCCTCGTGCTGGCCCTGTTGCTGGTTCTGCTCCATCCCTTCCTGAGCGGCCAGACCCTGCTGCCCTCGGACACGGTGAAGAGCCTGCCCTTCGCGCGTTTCGGCCATGCGCAGATGTTCGAGCACGGCCACGTGGTCCAGTGGATCCCCTACCTGTTCGGCGGCATGCCCTGCTACGCCAGCCTGATGGTCACGCCGTCCTATCTGGTGTCGGTGGTCAGCTCCTGGGGCCTGGGCAGCCTGCTGCCCATCTTCAAGGATCCGGTGGTCCTGCACGTCTTCCACCTGCTGCTGCTGGGCTGCGGCAGTTTCCTCTACTTGCGCCGGCGCGAACTGTCCTGGCTGGCCGCGGGCTTCGCCGCCCTCAGCCTGACCTTCGGCACCACGCTGGTAGGGCTGATGGGCGCCGGCCACACCATCAAGCTCTGGACCGTGTGCTGGATGCCGCTCAACCTCTACCTGCTGGAGGGCCTGCTGACGGACAAGCGTCTGCGCGCCCTGCCCGTGGCGGCCCTGGGTCTGGCCATGCTGCTCAGCGTGAAGCACATCCAGATGAGCTGGTACTTCCTGCTCTTCGCCGGGGTCTACACGCTGGTGCGGCTCTGGCAGATGCGCGGCGAACCCGGCCGTCCCTGGCTGGGCGCCGGGCTGCGGGCTCTGGCCTGGGTGGGAGTGGCCCTGGCGCTGGTCGCCTTCCTCTATCTGCCCGTGCTGGAGTACTCGGAGATGAGCATGCGCTCGGGCTCCCTGTCCGCCGTGGCCGGCGGCAGCTACGCCGAAGCCTATTCCTTCCCGCCCTCAGACCTGTTCAGCTGGTGGGTGCCGGGCGCCAAGGGCTTCGGCGGAGCCAATTACTGGGGCGCGCTGGAATACACGGCCTTTCCGCTCTATGCCGGAGCCTTCTGGCTGCCCCTGCTGGCCGTGGCATTCTGGAAGGCCGAGGACCGGCGGCGCATCTGGCCCTGGCTGCTGCCCTCCCTATTGCTGCTGATCCTGGGCCTGGGCCGGCACACGCCGCTCTTCGAGCTGCTGGTGAAGGGTTTGCCCGGTTACGCCAAGCTGCGGGCCCACATGTGGGCGCTGGCCCTGACCCAACTGGGGTTGATTTTCAGCGCGGGCGTGGGCCTGGACCGCCTGCTGAAACTGGGCGCCGACGCCGCGGGCGCCAAGCTCCGCCGCGGCTTGCTGGGCGTGTCTCTAGGCGCGCTGGTGCTGGCCGGGTTGTTCTGGGGCGCCCGGCCGGACCCGACCAAGGGCCTGCCGCCCGGGACCTCCTACAGCAACCCGCGCGACACGGCGCTGATCCAGAACTACCTGATCCAGCAGGGTCAGGAACCGCGCCAGGACTACGTGGACATGGTGCACGGCGGACTGCGCGCGGCCCGCGCGGCCCAGGCCCGGGGCGACGCGGCGCGCACGCTGCTGTTCGTGGCCCTGGCCGGCGGGGCGCTCTGGCTGCACGCCCAGCGCAAGCTGCCCACCGCCGGGCTGGCGGTCTGGCTGGGCCTCTTGACCGCGGCGGACCTGGTCTGGGTGGATCGCCAAACCCTGGTCTTCGAACCGCGCGGCAATCCCGAGCAGCTGTTCCGGCCCCGGGGCGCGCTGGCCGAACTGGCGGCCCTGCCGGAGAAGGAGACCTTCCGGATCTGGCCGGACGGCGTCTACGGACAGAACGAGCCGGCCTGGCACGAGCTGCACAGCATCGAGGGCTACCACGGGGCCAAGCCTGCGGGCATCCAACAGGTGCTGACGGAGGGCCGGGTGAATCTGCCCGACGGCTCGGGCAGCAGCCTGCATCCGGCCTGGCTGGACCTGCTCAACGTGCAATGGGTGATCAGCCGCTCGCAGTTGCCCTGGCTGCAGGCCGTCGGCCGTTTCGAAGACGGCTTCCTGTTCCACAACCCCGGCGCGCTGCCCCGGCTGTCCTTCCCCGCCGGCTGGGAGGCCGTGGCGGGCGACCAGCAATTCGAGCGGGTGATGAACGGGCTGGATCCGCGCGCGCTGGCCGTGCTGGACCCGGCTCCGGCCCTGCCGGCCGCGTTGGGCAGTGGCCAGGGGCGCGTGCTGAGCTACGAGCCCGACCGGGTGGAATACTCCATCACCTGCGCCGGCCCGACGCTGGCCCTGCTCTCGGAGATCTGGCTCCCCAAGGGCTGGGTCGCCACCCTGGACGGCCAACCCGTGCCCGTCCTGCGGGCCAACCACCTGTTGCGCGCCGTGGCCCTGCCGGCGGCGGGGGATCATCGCCTGGTGCTGGAGTACCGGCCCCAGGGCTGGGTGATCGGGCGCTGGATCTCGCTGATCACGCTGCTGCTGCTGCTCCTGGTCCGCTTCGGCTGGCGGCGGCACCATCCGCCGGCCGCTGGAGAGCCGGAAGCCGCGCGCCCGGCGTGAAGCCTTGGCTAGCGGTGCGGGTCGCGGCCCCTGCTTCGGTGGATATGCCCCAATGAGGGGTGGTTCAATCCACCGCAGCCGCTTGGGAACCGGAGCCGGCTCCCCGCCCGATTGTGTTCAACTTGTGCGGTTCCTGGACAATCCCCTTGGCCTGATTGGGGAAGAGGAGTCCGGGAGTCCTTGGTCTGCTTGAACTTCGCTCCCCCCAACTGCTTGGCATGGGCTTTGCTTTAGCATTGCTCAGCAAAATCGGAATTGCGATGAGGCCGCTTGGAGCCCGCTTGGGGATTGCCCGATGGGGGTCGAGGTGATTCAAACGGTGGGGCGGGCTTCGAAACAGATGGGGGACGCAGTATGAAGCAGCGTGCGATCAAGCAAGTGTCTGGAATCCGCAAACAGGTTGACCTGTATTTCTCGTCGCCCTTGTTCCTGCTGATTCTGGTGGCAGCTTTCATGCTGATGTAATTGTCTTTTTCAGCTTCATCGACTTTCCGCGCCCGGCTTACCACCGGGCGTTCTTCTTTTCTGACGGTCCATAGTGGATTCTCGCGCGGGGCCGGGGTGCGGATTGCATTCCCTGCGCCCAATCTCAACATTCAGAGCAGCGGGCCACGGCTCCCGAACGGGGCATGCGGCGAAAGCTGGGTCACAGGGAAACGCGCCCGGCGGGTGGCAGTCAGTGCCGCTTCCGCTTCCCCAAACAGGAGGAATCATGAAGCGATCCATGCTCGGGCTGGGGCTCACCCTGTCCGCAGTCTCGTTGTTGTACGCCGCCGATCTGGCGCCGCTGGGCATCCGGCAGGATGTGGAAGCCTGGCACGTGGGATCCGTGGCCGCGGGCCGGGGTCCGGCCGCCGCGTTCTGGAACCCCGCCCTGCTGGGCTACGAGCAAGGCACGACCCAACTGGAGTTCATTTTCTCAGGCGAGGCTGAGGATCATCCCCAGACGGATGAACTGGGCGTGTTCGCCAACCTGGGCGGGCTGGGCTTCGGCATGATCCACGAGGAGAGCCCGGCGGGCCTGTTTGTCAACCAGTACCGGCTGGGACTGGGCTTCGGGGCGCGGGGCAGCTACACGGGTCTGGCCTATGGCTGGAGCGTGGGCAACGTCGACGCCGGCAAGACGCCGGATCAACTCGTCCTCTCCAGCCTGAACCAGCCCCATCGCTACGTCAGCGTCGGTTCGACGGTGACCTGGGCCCTGGGCCAAACCTATCAGCAGCCGCGGACCTTGCTGGAAGCGGGCCTGGCCCTGCGTCCCTTCACGGATCGCGTGACCTTTTCCGTGGACGGCGCTTGGCGCTTCGACGACGAGGCCTACATCGAGCGCTCGGCCGAGTATTGGGCCGGCGTGGAAGTGGAACCCGTCGACTACCTGCGCCTGAGTGCGCGCAAGCATCTGGACACGGACGACATCGTCTTCCAGGCCGGGCTGAACCTGCGCCACCTGAGCCTGGGCGCCATCCTGCCTGACGCGGAGTCCGACGCCGAGCCGGGTCCCGGCACGCGCTACTCCGTGCTGTTCAGCGACCGCACCTTCAACAAGGGTCTGGCGCTGAGGCACAAGAAGCAACTCTTCGCGCGGATCGAACTGGCGGGCATGGCCGGCGAGTATCCCTGGCTGATGATGGGCCAGAAGTTCCAGCTGCACAAGTTCCTGACCCAGATGGACGCGGCGGAGAAGAATCCGCGCCTCAAGGGTCTCTTCCTCAACATCCGGCCGGACTTCCAGGCGGACATGGCCCTGCTGCGCGAGATCCGCGAGCGGATCATCGAGTACAAGGCCAAGACCGGCGGCGAAGTGGCCGTCTACTGCCACGGCCACAGCCTGGGGACCCTTTACCTGGCCTCCGTAGCCGACCGGCGCGCCATGCTGCCCATCGGCGAGGCGCAGATCGACAACATGGGCCGCGAGCGCCTCTACATGGCCGACGCCTTCGAGGAGGCCGGGCTCGATTTCGTGCGCTTCAACGTCGGGGCCTACAAGGGCGCGGGCGAGGATCTGGATCAGAACGCCATGTCCCCGGAAGTGCGCCAGAACGTGGGCGCCTGCCTGACCGACATCTACAACCACGTCACGGAGGGCATCCGCGACGGCTACGGCCTCAGCCAGGCCCAGTTGGACGAGCTGCTCTCCCACTGGTTCGTGACCCGCGACCAGCTGATGGAAATGAAGCTGGTGGACACGCTGCTCTACGACGATCAAGTGGAGGACTGGGTTTGCCGGCGCGAACCCAGCGACGACGACGAGGACAAGAAGGCCGTCGGTCTCACCATTTCGCTGGGCTTCGACATGAAGGACCTGGAGAAGCTCAAGGGCGACCGGGTGGTCTCGCTGGCCTCCTTCACGGAGCGGCCGATCCACCGCCGCTGGGGCGTCAAGCCCGAGATCGCCGTGATCTACGCCTCCGGCCCGATCTATTCCGGCCGCAGCCTGGGCCCCTTGGCCATC
Source organism: Candidatus Delongbacteria bacterium (assembly GCA_041675285.1). Taxonomy (NCBI): domain Bacteria; phylum Candidatus Delongiibacteriota; species Candidatus Delongbacteria bacterium. The sequence goes on along the minus strand of JBAYTZ010000023.1, from coordinate 17,781 downwards.
GGCGACGAGACTCTGATCCAGCAGTTCAAGGCGGTGCGCGAGGACGACAACGTCAAGGCCGTGGTCTTCCACATCGACAGCCCTGGCGGCAGCGGCTACGCCTCGGATCTGGTCTGGCGGGAGATGGAACGCCTCAAGAAGAAGAAGCCCCTGATCGTGGTCCAGGGCTTCGTGGCGGCCTCGGGCGGCTACTACCTGTCCATGTCGGCGGACACCATCCTCTCCTCGCCCACGACCATCACCGGGTCCATCGGCGTGGCGGCGGGCCTGTTCTTCGACAAGGGCCTGATGAACAACGCCAAGCTGCGCCAGGACGGCGTCTGGGCCGGCAAGAAGGAGAGTTTCGGCGGCACCATGGTCGCGGCGCCGCTGGATTTCAAAGCGGGTTCCGCCCAACTGCGCATGCCGCCCCTGCCGATCTTCGGCCGCGAGCTCACCGAGACCCAGTCCCTGGAGCTACATGCGATGATCAAGGACTTCTACAAGGACTTCGTCCAGAAGGTGGCCGATTGCCGCAGCAAGTCGTGGGACGACGTGCATGGCATCGCCGAGGGCCGAATCTGGTCCGGCCCCGCGGCGCAGAAGCTGGGTCTGGTGGACGGTCAGGGCGGCCTGCGGGACGGCATCGAACTCGCCCGTCTCAAGGCCGACTTGAAGAAGGAAGACGTCAAGATCCGGGAGATCCATCCCGATCTCTCCTTTGCGGACATCATCCAGCTCCTGCAGATGCTGGGGCAGGGTGGCGGCATGAGCGCGGCGCAGCAGCGCCTGTTCGACGAGCAGGTGGGTCTGACGCAGGACATGCGCCTCTCCATCCTGGGCTCGGGCAAACCGGAGATGTTGTTGGATGACCAGCCGTACCAAGGCTTCGGCTGGTAGGAATGGCGGCCGGGGCGGGTCACCGCCCCGGCTTTTCTTTATATGGGAGGCACATGAAGAAGCAAAGTGGACGGACGATCGGCGCCTTGGTGGCGCTGGTCGGGTTGCTGCTGGTGATGGGGTGCATGCCGGGGAAGGGCAGCCTGAGTGCGGCCGACAAGGCCGCCATGGCGCCCTATGTGGGTGTCTGGCAGGACTTGGAGACCCTCTCGCTGACCACCGTGGTGTTGAAGGCGGACCAGTTGCAGGTGCAATCCGTGGTGGACGCGGACGGGGAGAACTTCCCGGTGACGGCCCAGAAGTGGGACGGCACGGTCCTCAGCTGGACCTATCACGTGCCATCCAGCGGCTACAACGTCCGCATCGCCACCACGGGTCTGGACGGCGACATCCTCAACAGCACGTGGGCCAACGACGAAGCCAGCGGCACGCAGGAATTCAAGCGGCTCAAGTAGCCCGGACCGGGGAGCGGCGGCGGGGCGCAGAGGCAATCCGCGGGACGACTCTTGCGCTCCTTCCTGTCCTTTGGTACACTTGGGGCCTTCTGCCGCGTTCGTCTAGTGGTTAGGACGCTGGCCTCTCACGCCGGTAACACGGGTTCGAATCCCGTACGCGGTATGAGTCACGTGAGACGAAGACCTGCCCTCGGGCAGGTCTTTTCGTTTTTGGATCAGCGCAGCGGATGCCGGGGCCGGGGATCCATCCCGATGGTCCGCTGGCGCCGCGGCAGCCGGTCGTTGGCTTGTCCATTGGGATGACACTGCAGACAGGCCTGGCTCTCCCAGCTGTACCCGCCCACCTCGTCATGCTCGCCGTCCATCTCGCTGCGCGAATGCTCGTGACAGCCCAGGCAGCTGAACTCCGCGTAACTCGCCGAATTGGAGTGGCAGTCCGTGCAGCTGGACCATTCGCCGCGATGCTCGCCGGAGTAAATGGGGAAGAAGCTCTGGTCGTGGTTGAAAGTGGCGCCGGTCCAACTTGCGGTGCTGTGGCAGCTGGCGCAGGCCAGCGGGAAATCCGCCGCCGTGTGATTGGGGTTGCTGGTGGCCTGGTAGTCGTCCAGATGGCAGGACTGGCAGTCGCTGGGGGTGCCCGTGTACTGCCCGTTGCTGTGGCAGGCGGCGCAGCTGACGCCGACGTGGGCGCCGCTGAGCGGGAAGTCCGTCAGCCCGTGGTCGAAACTGGCGGGCTGCCAGGCCGTGGTGCTGTGGCAGACGGCGCAGGTCTGGGGGTATTGGCCAGCCTGGTGGTCCGGATTGAGGGCGGCCTGGAAATCCGCCTGATGGCAGCTCCAGCAATCCGAGGGCGCGCTGCTGTAGGGCTGGGCCATGTGACACTGCGCGCAGGCCACGCTGCGGTGGGCGCCGGTCAGGGGGAAGTCCGTCGCGTCGTGGTTCAGGCTGGAGGGCCGCCAGGCCGTGGTGCTGTGGCAGGTGGCGCAGGTGGTGGGGTATTCGCCCTCCACGTGGTCCGGCCCCTCCAGGTACTCCGTCTGGTGGCAGGAATAGCAGTCGGAGGGGAGGCCCTGGAAGGTCCCACCCACGTGGCAGGCCGTGCAGGGCGTGCCCACGTGGGCGCCGGTCAGCGGGAAGCTCTCATGCTGAAAGCCCGCGGCGTCGTTCCAGCGGGAGGTGTGATGGCAGGAGCGGCAGTCGGTGCCCAGCTGGCTGGCCTGGTGGGGCGGGTTGAGCGTGGACTGCCAGGTGCCGAAGTGGCAGTCCGAGCACTCCGTGGGCGTGGCGGCGAACTGCGCCGCGCCGCTGCCCGAGTGGCAGCGGTCGCAGGCCAGCTGGCCGTGGGCCCCCGTCAACGGGAACTGGCTGCGGTCGTGTCGCCGGCGCAGCAGAGCGGAATCCAGCCAGCGCTCCGGGCTGTGGCACTCCCGGCAGCCCTCGCCCAGGCTGCCCTGATGCACGTCCAGGTGGCAGCTGGTGCAGGACGTGCCCGTGCCCTGGAAGTGCAGGTCCGTGTGACAAGTGAGACAGGCCACCTGGGCGTGTCCGCCCTCCAGCGGCCAGGCCGTGTTCAGGTCGTGCTGGAAGTCCGGCTCGGAGCGCAGGGTCCAGGCCTCCGTGGAGTGGCAGAGCGAGCACTCCAGCGTCAGCGGGCCGTGGGGACTCTCGAGGCCCCAGGCCGCGCCCGCCAGCAGGGTGAGCAGCAGTCCGGCGAACTTCATGTCATCCGTCCATGCGGCTGAATTTCAGGTTCAAATCGCCCCGCAGCCCGACGCGCAACTCGCGCAGCCAAAGGCCCTCCTCGCGCTGCAGCAGTCCGCCGCCCTCCCAGCGCAGCGTCCGCCACAAGCGGCCGCGGGCGTATAGACTGCCGTTCCAGCCCGTCACCTGGCGCTCCGACTGGTCCAGTCGCCAACCGCGCAGCGCCAGCTCCAGCTCCGGCCAGGACGCCGGGGCCCCGGACAGGCGCAGCTCCAGATCCTGCCCCGTGCTGAGTGGCCCCAGATAGGCCAGCAAGCTGGCTCCCACCCGCTTGAGCAGGCCGGCGCGGGGCGCGAGGGAGCCATTGACCTCCAGCAGGCGCTCCAGGTCGCCGTCCAGCCGCTCGCCGCGGCCCTGGGTCCGCAGCTGCAGCCAGGTGGCGCCCCACTGCCGGGACACGGCCAGCTCCAGCAGCTGGCTCTGGCGGTCCTCCACGCGGGGGCCGGCCAGCAGATCCTCCGGGATCACCACCGGCATGGTGTTGAGTTGATGGCGGCCCTCGACCTGCCAGGCGGCCTCCTGCCAGCGCAGGCGCGTGGAGGAGAACTGGCTGACGGCGCGGTCCCACTGGTTCTGCTCGCTGAATTCCGCGCGCAGCCAGTGCTCCAGGCGGCCCTTCTGCAGAAAGCGCAGCTGGTTGCTCCAGGAGGCGCCGGCGGTGGCGACGCCCGCGCCGCTCTGCTCCCAGCGGGCCTTCAGGTCGCTGCTCAACGGACCCTGCCGGGGTTGCCAGCGCAGGCGTCCGCCCGCGCCGCCGGCCCGCTCGCCCACCTGATCCACGGCCGCCGGCCGGCTGCCCGCGGACAGGCCCCAGCTCAGGTCGCGGCGTCCCGCACTCTCCAGCGCCAGGCCGTCCACCGGCCCGGGCAGGGCGCCCCGTCCGTCGGCCATCCGGCCGGCCTCCCAGGCCACGCCTCCGCGCAGCACAGTTCCCGCCAGCGAGAATTGATCCACCCAGCCTTCCTGATCCGCCTGCGGGCTCCACTCGCTGCGGTTGCGCAGCTGCAGCGAGAGGACCAGGTCCTTTTGCTGGGCCAGTCCCATTCGCAGACCCAGGGCCTGGCGGCCGCGGGTGGAGGACTCCGCGTCCAATTGGGTGCGCGTGCCGTCCAGGCGCCACCAGCCCTTGATCCACGGACCGTGCAGCGCGGCGGAGCGCTCCAGGGCCGCCACGGCGGCCGGCGGCAATTCTGCCGACGGCAACTCGCCCGCGGCCGGCGCGCGGACGGTCAGGCTGTCCGGGACGACGGCGGGGGTCAGCTCGAACCAGACGGGATCGCCCACGCGCACGTCGGCCCCCGCGGGGGAGACCCGGCAGGAGGCCTTGCCCGAACTGACGAAGAGCACCTCCAGCTCGGCGCGCCGGCCGTCCAGGGCGCGCAGCTCGCCCTTCAGGCCCACGCTCAGGCCCTCCGAGGCCCCGGCCCCGAGATAGACCACGTCGCTGGCCAGCGCGCTGACCGGCACCTGGACGGGCGCGGCACGCAGGCCCGCGGCCAGGATCAACACCAGGAGCAGGCGGCACCAGCCGGGGCGGGCGGACTGTCTCATCGCAGGGGCTCCTTCATTCGCAGATCCAGTCCATGGCGCGGTTGCAGGCCGTGGCGCAACTCGCTGCCGTCGGGATGGCAGTTCAGACAGGCGTGGCTCTCCCAAACGTAATCAGGGACATCATCTAAATCGTGTTCCCCGTCCATCTCGGATTGGGAGTGCTCGTGGCAATGCGTGCAGCTGAAGTCGTTCAGATCGTTGCCCAGGTGGCAGCTGGCGCAGGTCTCCCACTCGTCCCGGTGGTCGCCCGTGTAGATGGGGAAGTAGCCCGCGTGGTTGAAACTGGAATTCCAGCCCGCCGCCGTCGTGTGACAGGAGGCGCAGTCCGTGGGATAGCCGTGGGTCTCGTGCTCGGGACTGGCGGCGTTCTGGTAGTCGGTCTGGTGGCAGAAGTAGCAGTCCGTGGGGGTGTTCTCGTACTGGCCGTTCACGTGGCACTGGGCGCAGCTGACAGTGGTGTGGGCCCCAGTGAGCGGGAAGTTCGTGCTGCTGTGGTTGAAGGTGGCTCCGTCCCACTCGGCCGTGCTGTGACACAGGGTGCAGTCGTGCGGGTACTGGCCGGCGACGTGGTTGGGATCCGTGACGGACTGGAACTCCGGTTCATGGCAGCTCCAGCAGTCCGCCGGCGTGCCAGCGTACTGGCCGTTCACGTGACAGGAGGCGCAGCTGACCACCACGTGGGCCCCGGTGAGCGGGAAGTCCGTCAGCGCGTGGTCGAAGGTGGAGGGGCTCCAGGCCGCGGTCGTGTGACACTCGGTGCAGGACTGGGAGAACTGGTTGGTCTCGTGATCCGGATCGGTGGTCGCGCGATACTCGGGCTCGTGGCAGTTCCAACAGGCTCCGGGCAAGTCCGTGTACTGGCCGCCCACGTGGCAGGCCACGCAGCTGACGGCGACGTGGGCGCCGGTGAGGGGGAACTCGGTCAGCGTATGGTCGAAGGTGGAGGGGCTCCAGGCCGTGGTCGTGTGACATTCGGTGCAGGACTGGGAGAACAGGTTGGCCTCGTGGTCGGGCTCCGTGGTCGCGCGGTAGTCGGGTTCATGACAGTTCCAGCAGGCCCCGGGCAAGTCCGTGTACTGGCCGCCCTCGTGGCAGTCCACGCAGCTGACGGCGACGTGGGCGCCGGTGAGCGGAAACTCGGTCAGCGTGTGGTCGAAGGTGGAGGGGCTCCAGGCCGTGGTGGTGTGACAGTCGGTGCACGATTGGGAGAACAGGTTGGTCTCGTGGTCGGGCTCCGTGGACTCGCGGTAGTCCGGCTCGTGGCAGTTCCAGCAGGCGCCGGGCAGCTCCGTGAACTGGCCGCCCACGTGACAGTCGGCGCAGGAGACCGCCGTGTGCGCGCCGTCCAGCGGGAAGTCCGTCAGATCGTGGTTCAGGATCGCCGGGTCCCAGGCGGACTCGTCGTGGCAGAGCACGCAGTCCTGGGGAAAGAGTCCGGTGGCGTGGGCCGGATCCGTGCTCTCCGCGTAGTCGGGCTGGTGGCAGCTCCAGCAGTCCGTCGGGTTGTCCGCGTACTGTCCGTTGGTGTGACAGGCCGCGCAGGAGACGGCGACGTGGGCGCCCCGCAGGGGGAACAGCGTGGCCTGGTGGTCCAGCGTGGAGGGGTTCCAGGCGCTCTCATCGTGACAACTGCGGCAGTCCTGGGGGAAGGCGCCGGCCAGGTGGGCCGGATCCGTGGTGGCCTGATACGCCGGCTCGTGGCAGCTCCAGCAGTCCGTGGGCGTGAAGGCCACCTGGCCGCCCACGTGGCAATCCGAGCAGAGGGTGGTGCGGTGGGCGCCCTGCAGGGGGAAGTCGGTGGTCTGGTGGTCGAAGGCGGCCTCGTTCCAGCCAGTCTCGGCGTGGCAGAGGGCGCAGTCGGTGGGATAGCCCTGCTCCTGGTGCGGCGGGTCAAGCGCAGCCTGGAAGTCCGTCAGGTGACAGGACGAGCAGAGTGCGTCGGTGCCCGCGTATTGGTTCTGCTGGTGGCAAGCGGCGCAGGAGACGGCGGCGTGCAGGCCGTTCAGCGCGTACCCCGTGGCCACGGCGTGGTTGAAGGAACTGGGTTGCCAGCCGGCTGCGCCGTGACAGGCGGCGCAGTCTTGGCCGAAGTCCGCCGCCGCGTGGTCCGGGTTGGCCGAACTCTCCCAGGCGGGCAGGTGGCAGTCCACGCACCCGGAGGGAGTGCCGGCGAAGCGGCCGCCCTGATGGCAGGCCGAACAGGACTGGGTGGCGTGGGCGCCGGCCAGGGGGAAGGCGTCGTGCCGGAAGCCCTCGGCGCTGGACCAGCGGGTGGTGCCGTGACAGGTGGAGCAGGCTCCGCTGAGCCCGCCGGCCACGTGGTCGGGCTGGGTGGCGGAGAGGAAATCGCCCTGGTGACAGGCCGCGCACTCCAGCGGGGCCGAGGCGAACTGGGAGCTTCCGGATCCGTTGTGACACGCGGCGCAGTCCACCCGGCGGTGGGCCCCGGTCAGCGGGAAGAGGGTGCGCTCGTGGCGGGCCTGCAGGCGCGAGCGGTCCAGCCAGCGCTCCGGGCTGTGGCAGTCCAGGCAGTCCATTCCCAGTCCGCCCTGGTGCGGGTCCTGGTGGCAGTCCAGGCAGGCGCTACCCGTATCGGTGAAGCGATTGTCCAGGTGGCAGGTGCCGCAGGCCACCAGCCGGTGCATGCCTTCCAGCGGATAGGCCGTGTCCACGTCGTGGTCGAAGGCCGCGTCCGTGCGGAGGGCCCAGCCGCTGGTGGAGTGACAGCGCGCGCAATCCAGTTCGATGGGACCGTGCGGCCCCTGCTTGACGGCGCCCGCCGCCAGCGAGCAGAACAGCAGCAGGATGAGGGACAGGGCGCGCATCTCAATCCTCCGTGGCGGTACCGTGGCAATCCTCGCAGCGGATGCCCAAAGGTTTGTAGCGGACGAAGCTCCCCTGGCCGTCCTGCTCGCGTAGGTGACAGGCCGCGCAGGCCACGTTCTTGTGGCGGCCGTCCAGGGGGAAGCGCGTCTTGTCGTGGGAGAAGATGCTCTCCTTCCAGCCGGCCGGCGTGTGGCAGAGCGCACAATCCACGCGTGAACCGGGAGCCGCCTGGAACTGGCCGCGGTGCGGATCCTCGTGACAACCCGCGCACTGGCGCTCGAGGCCCTTGAGCGGAACCACGGGGGGAGTGTCGGCCTTGTGGCAGGCGGCGCAGCCCGCCTGCGCGTGCCGCCCCTGCAGGGCGAACTCGGTGCGGCCGTGGTCGAAGCCCTGCACGGGCCAGTCCTGCAGGTCGTGACAGGCCAGGCAGCCCGCGTCGCCCAGCCAGGGCTTGGCCTGGCCGCCGTGGACGTCGGCGTGGCACTCCGCGCAGGCCTGGCCGCTGAAGCCCAGACCGGCCATGCGGAAGCGCAGGGGCTCGGCGGGTTGGGCCGCTTTGTGGCAGTCCCCGCAGGCCACGGCCTGGTGGGCGCCCTGGAGCGGGGCCTTGCTCTCCTGGTGCTGGGTCAGCCCGAAGCCGGAGGGCTTGAAACGCCGGGTGTCGTGGCAGGACGAGCAGGCCCGGCGGGGTTCGGTCCTGCTGAACTGCCCGGCGTGCGGATCCTCGTGGCAGGGCGCGCAATCCTGGAAGCGCGGCTTGCGGCGCCCCGGCTCCGGGCCCTTGTGGCACTGGGCGCAGGTCAGGTCCTGGTGGGCGCCGGTGAGGGGATAGCGCGTGCGGGAGTGGTCGAAGGCCTTGCCGTCCGAGACGAAGGAGGCCGTGTTGTGGCAGCTGGCGCAATCCGTGCCCAGCTGGCCCTCGTGGGGATCCCGGTGGCAGTCCGTGCAGCGCGTGTAGGCCAGCGGCTTGTAGCGCACGGCCGGCCCGGCGGCGGGTTTCTCCACCACGGTGCCGCTCGCCTTGGCGCGGGGCAGGTCGGTCTTGTGACACGCGGCGCAGGCCACGCGCTCGTGCGCCCCGGTCAGGGCGAAGCGGGCCTTGTTGTGGTCGAAGCGCGGCTGGTTCCAGTCGCGGGCGTCGTGGCAGGAGGCGCAGTTGGTGCCCAGCTGGCCCTGGTGCTCGTCGCGATGGCAGGCGCGGCAGTCGCCGGACAACCCGAGGTAGCTGCGCGCCGGGTTCAAATCCTTGCGCTTGGCCGTCTCCGGGGCCATCAGCGCCGGGCGGTGGCAGTCCCGGCACTTGGTCTCGGAGTGCCGGCCCTCCAGCTCCCAGCCGGTTTCCACGTGGCTGAAGGCCTTGTCGCCCTTCTCCCAGAAGATCAGCTGGAAGTCCCGGCCGTGGTGGTCGCTGTGGCAAACCACGCAGTTCGAGGCCTTCACGCGCTTGCCGGCGTGGAAGCCTTTGCCAGCCTGGATGCGCGTGTTGAGCGCGCCGTGACACGCCAGGCAGCGGGCTCCGTCCACAGGCTTGCCCAGTTCGTGACACTGCGTGCACTTGGTAAGCCCCTCCAGCTGCTGGTGGGGCTTGGCCAGCTTGCCCGGGGAGAGCTGGGCCCGGACCGGCAGCACCAGCAGCAGACAGAACAGCAACCCGTGCAGTGTCGCCCGGATCATGCGGCGTCTCCCCGTTTCACGTGCTGGCCGAAGTGGGTGTCGATGATGATGCCCGCCTGCTGCAGGAGGCCGGTGGGCAGCTCGCCGCCGATCTGCACCAGCACGAGTCCCGCGGGCAGCAGCTGGGGCGCGCCGTTCTCCTCGATCTCCAGGCCATCGGCGAGGACGCGCAGCGGGCGGGAATTGAGGTGCAGGCGGACCGTGCCCTGGGCCTGGGCCGCGCGCAGCGCCTCCTGGTTGGCGGGCCGAGCCCGGGAGAAACTCTCGCTGCGGTGTACCAGCGCCACGCCGGCCGCGCCCGCGCCGGCCAGCCGCAGGGCCGCCTCGATAGCCGAGTCGCCGCCGCCCACCACCACGCAGGACTCGCCGCCGAAGGCGTCCGGATCCCGCAACTGGTAGTGGACGTGGGGCAGCTCCTCCCCCGGCACGCCCATGCGCCGCGGCGTGCCGCGCCGGCCGATGGCCAGCAGCACGCGCCGGGCGGCGTGCTCCGTCCGGGCCCCGTCGGAGCGCCGGCCCAGGACGCGGAAACCGCCGGACTCCGGCCGCACCTCCAGCACCTGCTCCTGGCAGCGGATCTCCGGCCGGCGGGCCTCCAGCACGGTCTGGAAGCGCTCCAGCAGCTCCTCCTTGCTCACTTCCCGGGTCAGCCAGGGGGACTCGCCGGGCAGGCACATGGGCTGGGTCATCACCAGCTTGCGGCGCGGATAGTTGAGGATCGTGCCGCCCGGGGAGTCCTGCTCCAGCACGCGCACGGACAGCCCGGCGCGCTGGGCGGCCAGGGCGGCGGAGATGCCCGCCGGGCCGGCCCCCACCACCAGCAGGTCCACGCGCGGCTCCCCGCACGTCTCGGCGCCCGGCTTCTCGGCGGACAGTGAGGCCGCCAGGGCCTCCACCGCCTGCCGGCCCTGGGTCACGGCGTTGCGGATCAGCCCCATGCCACCCAGCTCGCCGGCGATGGAAATGCCGGGTACGTTGGTCTCGAAGGTCTCGCGCACGCGGGGCAGGTCCACGCCGCGGCGGGCCGTCCCGAAGACCAGGTCGATGGCCTCCACCGGGCAGGCGGCCTCGCAGGCGCCGTGACCGATGCAGGCGCTGGCGTTGATCAGCACGGCGCGGTTGTTGACCAGGCCCAGCACGTGCTTTTCCGGGCAGGCCCGGACGCAGGCGCCGCTGCCGATGCAGCGCCCGGGGTCGATGCGCGGATGCAGGCTGGCGGGCTCGGTCAGACCCCGGGCCCGCGCCTCCTCGAGCCGGTGCTGCATCTCGCCGCTCTGGCGGGCCTCCCGCCGCAGGTAGAGCCAGACGACCAGGGCGCAAAGCGCGCCGCTGGCCAGGTAGAGCAGGGCTTCGCCGCTCATGTGGGCAGCCCGTGGCTGGAGGTGAAGAGCAGGGCGACCACGATGTGGATCAGCATGAACAGGACCATGATGAAGGCGAAGGGCCGGTGGAAGACGTGCCAGTAGTGGAGCAGACGCTTGGCCGCGTCCAGGGCGCCGCGCCGGCGCTGCAGCACTTCCAGCCGCCGCAGGGCCTGCAAGGCCATGGTCGGGTCGCCCACTCCCGCGGCCTGCAGCTCGCGCCGCCAGGCGCTCCGCCGCGCCCACCAGCCCAGGTCGTCGCGCAGCCAGGAGGCCAGTCCACCCGCCGGACCGGCCAGCCGCGCGCGGATGGCCAGCGGCAGTCGTTCCCACTCCAGCCCGGCTTCGGCCAGCAAGTTGTCCTGGCGCGACTGGATGCCCCGGCTGTCCAGCTCCTCGCCGCTCTCGTCGCGGGGAATCTGCAGGTAGAGGTAGCGTCCCAGGACGCCCGAGACGGCCACGGCGGTCATGGACCAGAAGGAGAAGGAGACCAGCCCGCCCACTTTGAAAGCGGAGTGCAGCAAGATGAGCAGGGGTCCGCTGAGCCCCATCCAGATGTGGACGTCCAGCCAGGTGCGCAGGGAGCCCCAGCGCGCGAGCGCCTTCCAGCGCTTGCGCGGGATGTAGAGCAGCAGCAGGACGATCAACAGCGAACCCGCGACGCCCAGCGGATGGCCCAGCGCGCCGCCCGAGGTCAGCCGGGCGTAGTCGGGATGCCGCGGCCGCGCGGCCGCGTCCAGCCGGTAGAAATCCCAGCCCTGCAGGAACCACCAGGCGATGGCCGCCAGGCTGGCCACGTAGAGCAGCACCAGCCACCAGCGAATGCGGGCCTCAGGAGTTCGGGCCATCCGGTGCGTCCTCCGTTGCCAATTGATAATGCGCGTGGCGCCGCTTCAGCCACATCACCCCGAAGGTGTCCAGAATGCCCACCCAGAGGCGGTTGCCCACGCCGTACTTGGACACGCCGCGTTGGCGCGGGCGGTGCGCCACCTCCAGCTCCACCAGGCTCCAGCCATCCAGCCGGATCAGGGTGGGCAGGAAGCGGTGCATGCCCTTGAAAGGCGGCAGGTGCCGCGCGCACTCCCGGCGGAACACGCGGATGGCGCAGCCCACGTCGGCCACGCTCTCGCCGGTCAGGGCATTGCGCCAGCTGTTGGCGACCCGCGAGGACACCCTGCGCAGCCAGCTGTCCCGGCGGACGGCCCGCCGTCCGTTCACCAAATCGGCGCCGCCGGCGCGCTGCAAGGCGATCATCCGCGGCAGGTCGGCCGGGTCGTTCTGGCCGTCGCCGTCCAGGGTGCCCAGCAGGCGGCCGCGGGCCTCGTCCAGCCCAGCCAGCAGCGCCGCGCTCTGGCCGCAGTTGCGCGCCAGCCGCAGCAGCCGGTGGCGGGGCTGGGCGGTCGCCAGCCTCCGCACGCAGCCCGCCGTGCCGTCCCGGGAACCGTCGTCTACCCAGAGGCACTCCCAGTCCAGCCCGGCCAGGGCGGACTCCACCTCGGCCGCCAAGGCGGCGACGGACTCTTCCTCATTGTAAAGAGGGATGATCAGACTGAAATCGGGCGTGGACATGGCACCCCGTGTTTGGCTATGGTCGGTCCGGGCTCGCACTGGCCGGAGGCCCCACGCGCGCCAGCACCCATCTTCGTTGATGATCGGCCTGGAAGGGGTCCCGCTGCATCCGGCGCAACACGATATCCATCGGCACGGGCAGATCTTTCAAATCCTGCTCCTGGCTCAGCAGCCAACCACCCCGGGGCAAGAGTCGGGCCAGATCCTCCACCGTGCGGGCCGGCCGGACCGGCCGCCGCAAGTGGAAGGAGGCCGAGTAGCGGTCGTTGCGCCAGTTGACCAGCGGCCGTCCGTCCGTGGCCAGCGCCGCGGCCTCCAGGTAGAAGGCCTTGGGGCTGCGGTAGGCGTCCAGCGCCGGCAGCAGGCTGAAGGCCCCGCCCAGCAGGACCGTCAACAGCACCAGGCCCCAGCGGGCCAGGCTGCCGCGTACGGGCGGCCGCCACCAGAGGGCCAGCGCCGCCAGGGCCAGAACCCAACCCGCCAGCAGGGCCGGAGAGAAGGTCAGCCAACCCCGGGCCGTCAACAAGAGAAGAGCTGCGGGAAAAAGCAAGGCGAGCAGGACCGTCAGGACACCCAGCAGCCGGTCGCGCCAACGGCTCCAGCGGCCGGGCGGACCCGCCGCGAGAACCAGCAGGGCCGCCGCCGGGGCCAGGGAGAGCAGATAGTGCCCGCGCTTGCTGGCCGCCAGGCTGAGGAAGAGCACGCCGGCGCCCAGCCAGAGCAGGGGGATGCGCCGGGTTCGCTCCCGCCAGACGCGCGGGTCCAGCCAGAGCAGGGCGGGCAGGAAGACCGCCAGCTGCGGCAGATAGTACCACCAGGGCTCCCGGTGGACCTGGAACCCGGCGTCGGTCACGCGGGCGACGCTCTCCCCCAGCCAGATTTGCAGGGCGTCCGGGTGCCGGGCCAGCACCAGCAGGAACCAGGGCAGCACCAGGGGCAGCTGGCCCAGCAGCAGCCAGAGCCAGTCCGCCGCCCCCAGCCGGCGCCGCTGGACGGGCAGCCCGCTCTCGAAAGCCACGAGGCCCAGCAGCGGAAAGATCCAGCCCAGCGGCCCCTTCACCAGAAAGCCCAGACTCAGCGCGACGATGGGCAGCAGCAGACCGGGCCAGGAGCGGGGCTGCCCTCGGGGCGGCAGGCGCAGCACGCCGGCCACGGCCCAGAGACCGCAGGCCAGCAGCAGGGGTTCGGTCTCGGCATTCAGGCTCATGGCCAGGAAGAGGGGCAGGCCCAGCAGGGCCAGGGCCGCCTCTTCCGGCGTGTGGTCCGGCGGCGACCCCACTTCCGCCAGGTCCTCCGCGTAGGAGCGGGCCAGGGAGAGCATGGCCAGCCAGGCCAGCAGGGCGGCCAGCAGCGCCGGTAAACGCACGGCCCACTCGGAGACCCCGAACAGGGCCATGGAGCCGGCGCCGGCCCAATAGAGCAGCGGCGGCTTGGTCAGGAAGGGTTCGCCCAGCAGGGTGGGCACCAACCAGTGGCCGTCCTCGAGCACCTCGCGGGCCACCTCGGCGCGCCGGGCCTCGCCGTGGGCGCCCCAGAAGCTCTTGTGGAGGGAGACAGCCTGGAGGGCCGTCAACAACAGGAGGGCCCAGAGCCAATCCCGCCGGCGGCTCATCACAGCCGGGCCGAACCGGTCTCGACGACTTCGACGTGGCTCCGGTGGAGGAGGACCAGGTTGCGCCCGTAGGCCAGCAAGCCCACGGCCTGCCCGCTGACGATGACCCAGTCGTGGCGCCAGGTCGCGTACAGCAACAACAGAGTGGAGCCCAGCAGGCTGATCCACCAGAATGTGGCCGGCAGGTCCACCTTGCCCGAGCGCTCGGCCCGCCACCATTGCAGAGGGAAGCGGGTCAGGAAGATCAGCTGCCCGGCCCAGCCCACCAACATCCAGGGGGAATGGTCCAGCTTCAGGCTGAGCAGGCAGAGCAGCAGGAAACTGAGCGCGAGGCCGCCCAGGGCCAGCCGCAGGCTGGAAGTGGACAATGCCGCCTGGGGGCGGGATTCCAGGTGCAGGTTGCGCAGGTAGATGGCCAGATTGACCGCCTGACCCAGGATGATCACGGCGTCGTGGCGCAGGGCCGCGTAGCTGAGCAGGGCCAGGGCGCCCAGGACGCTGAGCAGCCAGAAGCCCGCGGGGATGGTGCTGCGGCGCAGCTTTTCGGACATCAGCCACTGCAACAGGGAGCGCACGAAGTACGCCCCCTGTCCCAGCCAGCCGATGGCATGCAGCAAATCCATCCAACTCCCCTGTCTGGACAGGCAATCGTGAATCCGGTTCGAGCTCGCCCCAACCTAGGGCCGGGGCGGCCCCGGCGCAATGCGTCATCCGTGCGACTTCCCTACTTTCCTCATGACAGTAGGGAAGATCGCCATGGCCTTTTCTCATCGACTCTTCGAGCATCGCCTGCTGATCGCGGGCTACTTCACCCTCTGCACGGTCTTCCTGGTGGGGGATCCCCTGCTGGATCTGCAGGGCGGCGAGAGCCTGCTGCACATCCTGGTGGAAACCAGCATGGCCACGCTGATCATGGCGGGCGTGCTGGTCATCGTCTGGGACATGCGGCAGGAGCGCAAGCGCCGCCGCCGGCTGGAGGCGGATCTGCTGGACGCCCACAGCGACGTGGCCCGCTGGCGCCAGGAGGCCCAGGCGCTGCTGGCCGGGCTGGGATCGGCCATCGACCGCCAATTCCAGCGCTGGGGGTTGACCCCGGCGGAGCGCGACGTGGGCATTCTGTTGCTCAAGGGTCTCAGCCACAAGGAAGTGGCGGACATCCGGAAGACCAGCGAGCGGACCGTGCGTCAGCAGGCTCGGGAATTGTACCGCAAGGCGGATGTGGGCGGCCGGGCCGAACTCTCCGCCTGGTTCCTGGAGGACCTTCTGCTGCCGGATTCGGCGGCCCAGCACAAAGAAGCCGCCCCGGAGCCAGTGGCGGCGGAGCCGGACGCGGACGAGGAGGACGCATGAGCGCGGCCTCCCTGCGGCCGCTGGCGGAGGCCAGTTTCCGGCTGGAGGTCCGGGCCGGCAAGGGCGTGCCGCGGCCCCTGAACGAGCCGGGCCGGGCGGATCCGGGCGAAGGCTACAGCTGGAGCCACCTGCTCCGCGAGCAGCCCGATTCTCGGGCCTGTCTGGCGGCATCCGGCCTGGAGCCGCTGATCCAGGAGGCCCTGCTGACCCCGGAGACCCGGCCGCGCTGGCTGAGCCTGGGCAGCGGCTTGCTGGTGGTGTTGCGCGGTGTGAACCTCAATCCGGGCGCGGAGCCCGAGGACATGGTGGCGCTGCGGGTCTGGCTGGAACCCGGGCGGGTGATCTCCGTGCTGGGCCGGCCGATGTTCGCGGTCCAGGATCTGCAGCGCTCCCTGCTGGAGGGCGTGGGTCCGGTGGATCCCGGCGCCTGGCTGGCGGCCGCGGTGCGCACCATCCTGGATCGGCTGGGTCCCGTCATGGACGAGCTGGGGGAGGACGGCGACCTGCTGGAGGAGGAGGTGCTGCGCAATCCCAAGGCCGGCCTGCGCCGGCGCGTGGGCCAGCACCGGCGGGCCTGCATCGAGATCCGGCGCCACCTGGCCCCCATGCGCGAGGTGGTCACGGCCCTCTCGCTGGAGCCGGACACCCTGCTGGGTCCCGTGGAGCGCGCCCACCTGCACGAGGCCTCGGACCGCCTGATCCGCATCGTGGAGGATTTGGACACCCTGCGCGACCGGGCCGCCGTCACCCACGACGAACTGAGTTCGCACCTGTCCGACAAGATCAACTCCACCATGTTCCTGCTCTCGCTGGTGGCGGCGATCTTCCTGCCCCTCAGTCTGTTGACCAGCCTGCTGGGCATCAACGTCAACGGCATTCCCGGGGCCGACAGCCCCTACGCCTTCCTGACGGTCTGCCTGATCCTGCTTGGGGTGGGCGGGCTGGAGGCCCTGTTCTTCTTCTTGCGCTTCTGGCGAAAGGACCGCTGATGGACACCTGCCACGCCAGCCTGACGCCGCTGTTCCACAACAACCGCGCCTGGGCCGCCGGCATGCGCGCGGCGGATCCCGACTTCTTTACGCGTTTGGTGGATCAGCAGAATCCGCGCTGGCTCTGGATCGGCTGCTCGGATTCGCGCGTGCCCGCCAACCAGATCATCGGGCTGGATCCGGGCGAGGTCTTCGTGCATCGCAACGTGGCCAACCTGGTGCAGCCCGGCGATCTGAACTGCATGTCCATGCTGCAGTTCGCCGTGGAGGTGCTGCGCGTGGAGCACGTGATCGTCTGCGGCCACTACGACTGCGGCGGCGTGCGCGCGGCCCTGGAGGACAGCGCCCACGGCCTGGTGGACTACTGGATCTGGAGCATCCGCGAAATGCGCACGCGGCACGCGGCGGGTCTGGCGGGGCTGGCCGGCCGGCAGCTGCGGGACACGCTCTGCGAACTCAACATCATTGAACAGGTGGAGCGCCTGGCCAAGACCAAGATCCTGCGCGAGGCCTGGGAGCGCGACTGGCCCGTCCAGGTGCACGGCCTGGTCTACCGGCTGGCGGACGGTCTGATCCAGGACCTGGGCGTCAGCCTGGATTGCTCCGGCTCACAGATCGAGCGGGTGCGCGCGGCCGAACAGGCCTGCCTGGTCCGTGGCCGGGCGCAGGGCGAATAGGAGAGACCCCGATGGCGGAACGGAGCATCGTCGTGGGCGGCATGAACTGCGGCCACTGCACGGCACAGGTGAAAAAGACCCTCGAATCGCTGGCCCCGGGGCTGGCAGCGGAGGTGGAGCTGGAGCGCGGCCGGGTGCGCTTGAGCGGGGACGCGCTGCCCGACGCGGCGACCCTGGCGGAGGCTCTCTCCCGGGTCGGCTTCACCTACGGCGGCGTGCTGGATGAGTGAGCCCCGCTACCTGAACCTCGGGTTGGAGGCGCGCAGTCCGCAGGCGGCCTATCACCTGCTGACCGCGCTGGTGATTCCCCGGCCCGTGGCCTGGATCAGCAGCCTGAACCCGGACGGCGGCGCCAACCTGGCGCCTTTTTCCTTTTTCAACTGCATCTGCGCGGATCCGCCCCTGCTGCTGGTGAGCTTCGCCCGGCGGGACGGCGGGCCCAAGGACACGGTGCGCAATCTGCGCGAGCGGCCGGAGTTCGTGGTGAACCTGCCCGGCCGGGCCCAGGCCCGGGAGGTGTTCGAGAGTGCGGCCGAGCTGCCCTACGGCGAGAGCGAACTGACGGCGCTGGGGCTGCACACCCTGCCGTCCGTGCGGGTGGCGGCGCCCCGGGTGGCGGGCACGCACACCCAGCTGGAATGTCGCGTGGAGCGCTGGCTGGAGCTGGGCAACGGCCCGGTGGACCTGCTGATCGGGCGGATCCTCGCCGCCCACGTGCGCGAGGACGCGCTGGACGAGCGCGGCCGGCCCCGGCCCGAAGTGCTGGATCCGCTGGCACGCCTGGGCGGCGGCCTGTTCGCGGGCCTGGACGAAGCCTTCAAGGTGGACCATGCTGGGACATGACGAGACCCCACGCGCCTGAAAATTCTCAACACCGGGTCACGGAGACACGGTGATGGCATTGGATTTGGTGCCAGACCGGTGCCAGACCGGTGCCAGGTCGGTGCCAGGCCGGTGCCAGACCGGTGCCAGGTCGGTGTCTGGCCGGTGCCAGGCCGGTGCCAGGCCGGTGCCAGGTCGGTGCCAGGCCGGTGCCAGGTCGGTGCCAGGCCGGTGCCAGGTCGGTGCCAGGCCGGT
>JBAYTZ010000022.1 GCA_041675285.1 Candidatus Delongbacteria bacterium | reverse complement strand
CGAGACCCTGGCCCAGATCCTGGCGCGCCGGCGCAGTCAGGATCGATCCCGTTTCGAAGTGGAGCGTGACCGCATGGCCACGGACCTGGAAGAGCAGGTCTTCCAGATCCAGCGGCTCTTGGCTGAGGCGCCCACCCAGGAGCAGTTCACCACGGTCGTCAAGACCCTGGAAGAGCTGCAGGCGAGTGCGTGATGGCCACGCTGGTCCAGAGCGGCCTGCCGGTCGGCGCGGTCTTCGTCCTCCAGGACAATCTGTTCCTGGTGGACCGGGGCGGCCGGCAGCATGGCCTGCTCGTTCGCACGGGCACCATCCCGGAGACGGGCGTGCTCAGCCTGGGCGGCCTGCGCGACTCCAACTACGCCCTCCTGTTCCGACCTCTGCACCTGGTGAACCAGTCCCGGCTCTCCATCGACGTGGGGGATCGGTCCACGTTCCGACGGCGCCTGGAGCACGTGGTACCTCCGCCCGTCATCCTGCTCTCGGCGGTGGCGGATGGCCTGGACGTGGAGCTCGCCTGGACGCACCCGGCGGACGGCTTTGCGGGGCATCGGGTGGTGGCCCAAGCCCAAGCTGCAGGCAGCCCGGTTTGGCGGGACGTTGCCGAGACCCGGGACCTCCAAGCGCGCCGGCTGGTGGTGACTGGTCTTCTGGGAGGGACCAGTTACGCCTTCCGCGTGCGGCAGGAGACTGTGGAGGGGCGCTACCGGGGCTACAGCCGCAGCCTCGTGGCTACCACGGGCGAGGATGAGAGAGACAACGCGGCCAACCTGCAATGGGGCGGTTCGTTCGAAGAACGTGTCTGGTAGGAGGACGAGATGGAACTGATCACGCGGTCAAGCGACTGTTCGGTGTTTGGTGGCTACTCGATGAAGATCCAGGCCCAGGGCGGCCCGGTGGCGACGGACCTGAGCAAGGTCAACTACATCGACCTGCGCGGGCTGACGAAGGCCTGCGTTTCGGCCTACATGCGCATGCATCTGCGGAATGCCGGCACCTTCTACGCCCGGGTCACGCCCTACCTCGCCGACCTGACGCCCCTGGCGAGCCTCGACTGGACCGTGCTGACCCAGTCGGGCGAGACCCAATTCACGCGCTACTGGCGCTCCTTCGACATGACCAAGCTGGGGGACGCGGGCGAGCTGCCGCTCGGCACGGCCTTCCTCAAGCTCTCCTTCGGTTGGGACGGCGCCTTGGCGTCGGGCACGGCCTATGTGGACGCGGTCAAGGCCGAGCAGGGTTCCTTTCCTACCCACTGGACGCCCTACGGCCTGAAAGAGCAGGACTCGCTGGATCTGGTGTCGGACGGCGTGGTCTACAGGCGCGTCAAGGATGTAAATCCCGGTGGCCAGGTAACGCCCGGCTCCATCCAGGACGGAGCGGTGGAGAATCCCAAGCTGGCCGATGGGGCGGTGGGCACGACCAAGATCGCCGACGGCTCGGTGAACCTAGTCACCAAGGTGGTGGGCGAGCTGCCCAACACCAACCTGGCGCGCATCGACCTGCCATCGAAAATCGCCGACGGCATCCTGCCCGAAACCAAGCTGGACTCCGCCTCACAGGGCAAGCTCGCCGCCCTGCGCACGGACGGCCGGGTGAAGGGCAATCTGGTGCAGGAGGATGCCGGCGCGCCGGGCGGCGTGCGGGTCCTGATCGACACGGCCTCGGGCAAGGTGACCTCGGACCTGAAGGCCTCCGACGGCACGGTCGTGGACACGGCCATCCGCAACGCCGCGGCCCTGCACGCACGGGCCATCGCCGAGCCCCATGAGGACGACGGCATCCCGGTAGCGTCCATCCACAGCGCGGGCGGCGGGGTCTACACCTACCGCCTGGGCTACCAGGCGGCCGGCGCGGCCATCAACATCGGCGAGGTCGGTGATTCCCTGGCCGGGCTCTTTGACCTCTTGAACGCGGCCGGCGGCGACCTGCTCGACGCCGGTGGCAATCCGGTCACCGTGACGGGCATCTGCCTGAACCAGAACGGCACGACGTCAGTCACGCCGGGCGATGCGCAGACCGGCTCCGGCTTGGGCGCGGGCTGGTGGATGAACGACGGCGGAGCGGTGCCGCTCTCGACGGTCTTCGTCAAGCTCTCGGCCCAGCCTGCCGCGGGCGTCACCCAGTTCAAGGTCCTCTACAGCCGGCGCAACACGGTGGGGGCCCTGGGCCGTAATGCCCTGGTGAAGAAGGCGGTCATCTCCGGCGAGGCGGATCCCAACATCACCAACACCATTTGGGAGATGAAGGGCACGGACGAGTGGAACTCGCCCGTCAACCCACCACGGCGCTTGATGGACTTGACCGACTCGAGCGGCAACATCGCGCCCAGCAAGGTGGCCCAGTCATCCATCGCCGACGGCGCGGTGACCTACCCCAAGATCGCCGACGGGGCGGTGACGCAGACCAAACTGGCCAACTCGGCCGTGGGGCCCCAGCAGCTTGGAAACGGGGCCGTCACGGACACCAAACTGGGCACCGGCGCCGTCACCGAGACCAAGCTCGCCGACAGCGCTGTGACGACGAACAAACTGGGCGCGGCGGCCATCACCACGGCCAAGGTGGCCGATGCTGCGGTCTCCACGGCCAAGATTGCCACGGGTGCCGTGGACAACACGCGCCTGGCGGCGGACACGGCCTCACTGGGCAAGCTGACCTCCAACGCCCTGCAGCGTCAAGCGGACGGCTCCATCGCCCTGGGCAGCGGCACGCCCCTGGTGCATCTGGCGGATGGCTCCACGGTGGTGACGGCTCAGGGCCTCATTGGTGCGGCCAAGGTGGCCGAGGGCGCCCTGCAGGATGCGGCGGTGACGGGCGGCAAGCTGGCCACGGGAGCGGTGACGGGCACGAAGCTCTCGGACGGCTCTGTCTCCGCAGCCAAGATCGTCGATGGGTCGGTGGGCTCCAGCAAGATCGCCACGGGTGCGGTGACTAGCGGCAAGATCGCGGCAGGTGTAGTGGGGTCGACGGAGCTGGGCGCCAGCGCCGTGACGAGCGCCAAACTGGCCGACGGGGCGGTCACGGGAGCCAAGCTGGGCGCGGCGGCCGTGGGCTCCAGCAACCTGGCCGACGCCTCCGTCGGCACCACCAAGCTCGCCGATGCGGCCATCACCCAGGCCAAGATCGGCAGTGCGGCCGTGGGGCAAACTCAGCTCATCGATGGGGCGGTGGGAACCGCCAAGCTCGCTCCTGGAGCCGTGGCCACGGACCGTCTGGCGGATGGCGCGGTCTCAGGCACCAAGCTCGCCTCTGGCGCCGTGGGGGCTGGCCATGTAGCAGCCGGGGCCATCGGAACGAACCAGCTGGCAACGGACTCCGTGACGGTGGCCAAGCTCGCCACCGGAGCCGTCACGCGCGACAAGGTGGATGCCGGCGTCTTTTCAGAGCTCTCCACCGTCAACCTGGTGATCAACGGCTCCTTCGAGACCGGAGCCTGGGTGTAATGGCCACGGGAAGCGCCACCCAGTCCACCAACCGCGTCTTCCTGGGCGGCTACACCATGCGCATCGAGGCGCTGGGTGCCGACTTCTGGTGCGGATGGTCCAACGCCATCGACGTGCAGCACTTCGCCACGTCTCTCATGCTCTCCTGCTGGGTGTCGGGCGAGGCCTTCACGGGTGCTGCGAGCCTGAAGGCGGAGGTCCACTGCTTCAGCGTGCTGGGCACCGACCTGGGCTCGGAGGTTGTATGGGCCGACCATGCCGGCTTGGCCACAGACTTCACACAGTACATGGCCCAGCTGAAGAAGAGCACGCTGCCCGCCGGCACGCGCTTTGTGCGGCTACGCTTCGGCATCACCGACGGGGCCGGCACGGCCATCGGCGTGGCCTATGTGGACGCCGTGCAGGCGGCACCGGGCGAGTGGTTGCCGGCCTGGACGCCCAGTCTCCTGGTGGAAGGGACCACGCTGGACGCCATCGCCGACGGCGCCACTTACGCCCGCATCAAGGCGGGGAATCTGGCGGGTGGCGACCTCAACCTGGCATCGCCCTCCATCAAGAATCGGGGATCGCTGGCCCTGCTGGACACGGTGGGATCCAAGCAGATCGACAAGAACGGCGTGGAGGCGGCCAACATCGCCGATGGGGCCGTTTCGTCCACCAAGATCGCCACCGGCGCGGTGGGCAGCGCCCAACTGGCTTCCGGCGCGGTGGGCGCCACGCAGCTGGCTAGCAGCGTCAGCAGCCTGACCAGGGTCTCGGGCGGCATCCTCACCGCCTCGGGCTCAACGGCCACGCTTCCCACGGGCAAGATCCTCAATGCCACGGCCGGCAAGGTCCGGCTGCGTTCCTTCACGTCCATGCCAACCCAGCTCCAGGTGGACGACGGCGAGTGGTTCGCCGTGACGGGCGGGGCGACCAAGGGTATCTACGTGCGCAATGGCGCGGTCGCCATGAATGGGGCGGGGACAGAGGTGACGCTTACGTGAGGGGCTTGCTGGAAGGAGTCGGACATGCTGGGTGAAAGCGGACTGGCGACCTGGGGCGGCTGGCTTTTCGGGGCGGTCACGCTGCTGGTGACCATTGTGCTGGCCTACATCATCAAGCCCATCAGCGACCGCGGCATGCGCAACGAGCGCGAGCTGACGGCCCTTCGCGAGGATCATGCCCACCGGCTGTCTGAACTGCGGCGCGAACAAGAAGGCCGCCTGGAGATGATGCGTGACGACCAACAACAGCGCCTCGACGACCTGCGCATGAAGCAGGTGGAGACGGAAACGACGCTACGCATCTACGTGGAGACCCAGGCCAAGATCCAACAGAGCCTGGGGCGTATCGAGGGCTCCCTGGCCCAGGTGGCGGGCACGCAGGCTGGCCAGGCCGCCTCCCTGTCACGCTTGGAGACTGAAGTGGGAGAGATCCGGCGCCTGCACCTGAAGGGTGCGGCATGAAGACGTGGCCCTATTGGTTGGCTGCTGTCTTGACCCTTCTAGGCTGGCAGGAGTGGCGTGTCCACCAGGCCCAGGCAAACGCCGGCGCTGCGCTGAATGCCGCTGCCCAAGCCGAGGTGCCTGTCCAAGTGGACGATTCAACCACCGTCACGCGCGGGCTGGAGGGCATCCTGCTGGAGCGGGATGCCAGCATCCGGCGCCTGACGCGCGAGCTAAAGGCGGCCACGCGTACCCAACTCACTCTGGAGATGATGCTGGATCTGCGGGACGTGGAACTGGCCCAGGCCCACGTCCAGCTGGGAGAGATGCGCAGCGCGCCGGCGGACTCCGGCCTCACCCGCTACGAGGTGCCATTCGTCCTGGATCAGGGCGACAGCCTGCAGGGCGTGCATATGGCCGGGCTGGTGGCCCTGGACCAGCCCGGCCCGGGCTGGCTGCCCAGCCTGGCCGTCCGGCTGGATGCGCTGCAGGTCCGCAGCCGCGTGGACATCGACCTGGTGGAGGGCGAGGAAGGCTGGAGGGCCATCACGCGCACTGGCAGCCCGGCGGTGTCGGCAGGCGTCACCCTGGCCGTTCAGCCGCGGGAGCTGATGTGGAAGGACCGCTTCCACTTGCTGGCCGGTTTGGGCGTTCAGGATGGTCACCCGCGAGTGCTGGCCGGCGCCCGACTGGATCCCTGGGGTGCATCCGTCTCCGCAGGAGCCGGGGCCGTGGGTGTCTACGTCTTCAAGGCTTTCTAAGGGGGACGAATGGAGCAGCCGGAGCACATCAAGACCCTGTTCGTCCTGGCTGGGCAGCCCTTCCGATTCAACGGCAAGGCAGTACTGGACCGGCATTCCTGGACGCACTTCCTGGGAAGCGCAGGCCTGAGCGTGGTGCTGTGGCTGATGATGAGGTGGACCGGGACCGCGCGTCCGGATCTCTGGGGACCTGGCTTGGCTCTGCTTTTGGGCGTCCTTTGGGAGGTGGCGGATGGCATCAAACCCCTCTGGTTCGAAGAGCCCTACAGGGACTGGCGGGACCATCTGCTGCGGGCGGACGGCTGTTCCTGGTCGGATGTGGCGGTGGATCTGTGGGGCGTGCTGCTGGGCTCGATGGTGTTGCAGATCGGCTTTGGCTTGTAGGAGGGACCCATGTTCGAGCAATTGGTGCGCGCGGCCGCGGTGAACCTGAGCTACACGGCTCTGATGATCTTTCTGGCCGTGGGCTTGTGGAAGGCTACCGACCGCTGGCTCTTCCCGGGCATCGACTTCATCCCGGAGATCCGAAAGGGCAACGTGGCCGCGGCCATCTTGGCGGGCGTGCTGCTGCTCTTCTGCGCCCACCTGGTGTCGGCGGGCCTGAACTGATGGGAGCTGGGCACACGGGCCGAGTGTGGTCCTCGCACTGGATCTTGGTCACTCTGGTCGTGGGGCTCCTCCTGGTCGGCCAAGCCTTGCCCTGGACCACCCGGTTCGATCCCCACTTCCAGAAGTACTCCAAGCGCTACTTCGGGGCGGATTTCGACTGGCGTTGGTGGAAGGCCCAGGCCATCGCCGAGAGCGGGCTGGATTCGACGGCGA
This sequence comes from Candidatus Delongbacteria bacterium, assembly GCA_041675285.1. NCBI lineage: Bacteria > Candidatus Delongiibacteriota > Candidatus Delongbacteria bacterium. The sequence goes on along the minus strand of JBAYTZ010000022.1, from coordinate 45,106 downwards.
GGAGCTGGTGTGGAGCCCAAGGCCTGATGCAGATCATGCCAGGCACTTGGGAGGGCATCGCCTCCAAGTTGGAAGTGGACTCGCCCTGGCTGGTGAAGGACAACATCCAGGCCGGGATCTACTACGACGCCCGCATGTGGGCCATTTGGAAGGCGCCCAGGCCGCTGGAAGAGCGTTTGGCCTTAACCCTGGCCAGCTACAACGCCGGCGCGGGCAACATCCTGCAGGCCCAGCTCATGGTCGTGCCGGGCGCGAGTTCCAATTTCTGGGCGCCAGTGGCTGCAGAGCTTCATCGGGTCACGGGCAGGCACGCGGAGGAGACGCGGGACTACGTCGTCCGGATCTGTCGCTACGTCAAAGTCCTGCAAAGCGCAGAATAGCCTGCGTTCATCCTCCAGCAAGCTGATTGGTCACGGTGATGTCTTCGGCTTCTAGGAGCATTGTCTCCGTGCAGGCATTAGGCTTTCCATTCCAGAATTGACCATCGATGTAGACCCACTTGCTTGAGGCGCTGAGGCGCGCGAGTTCTTCCACGGCCTCCCAGACGGGCAGGGTCACCTCGATGTGCCCTTCGCACGAGACCATTTTGAACGTTACCAGCATGACGTACTCTCCTTCTTGGCATTGGCCCTGGGCATGTATGCGGACGTGCCAGGGATTCGTTTGCAGGATCAAGGTGGATTGGTGGAAAGACGTGGGGATCCATGGGCCTGTCTCCTTTGGAAAGAGACGGGTGCTGAGCCAGGGAGACGGAGAGGAGACCAGAAACGAAAAAGGGTCCCGCCGGTGGCGGAAACCTTTGACTATCAGTGCATCCCAGAGGAGTCGAGTTCCTACCTACTGATCCGTATACGGTCGTGTAATCCCACGCGGCCCCGATGGGACTATCAGTTGTTATACGCGACTGGTGCTCCTCACTTCGCTCGGGCACTTCGTGACGAACAAAAGGGCCGGCTGCCAAACAATGGGGCCGGTATCCATGCGCCAGCACATTGGCAAATGCCCGCGGCTCTTCAGAACCCCACCGTTCTGTCCCGATTGTAGACAAGTCGTCAATCTGTATGGTTGTCTGATTTCCGGGTCTCTTGAAGTATTCCTTTGGCGTATTCAGGGAATAGTCAGTTTTGGTGTTCACCCGTTCAGCTTTGAATTTTTTGGTGAGACAATACGGCAGACGTACAGAGCCGGGCCTAACGTCACAGAACCCTCAGGAGCAACGATCTACCCGCGGCAATGGTCTGGTATAGGCCAGGTAAACAGTCTAAAGTTCCATAATTTGAAAGTTTTAATTTTATGTTTGTTAACCGAATTCCACATAACCCATTGACATTGCCGCTAAAATTTCGTATATTGATAGATATGATACCGGAATAACCGGTAGTTGAAAAAAATAGTTTTTTAAAGAGGGTAAGATGAAAGATTTTAAGAACTGGCGAATTCTGGCACACGTGGGCCTGATCATCCTGGCCTGTGACTGGACCTTCTGTGGCGTTACTGTCCCTGCGTTACACTTTTCCCTTATGCGGTTTGCTGGCTAACCTTTTGGCGCCTAGGCTGTCGTCCAATCCGCGACAGCCCAAGCCACCCTCGTCAGAAAAAGCGAATTACTTCTCGTGACAAGCGAATTCGGGAGTAGATACCAGAGGGGCCCAGAGTGGGCAGCCTTATACATAATTCAAGGAGGATTGAATGAGAAATGATCTTCGCATCGCTCGGCTTACCACATTCATCGTGGTGGGGTTTATCGTAGCCCCGATGTTACCCAACATCGCGGTTCTCCACATGCTCTTGTGAGCATACAAGGCATGAGAAGGGTGAAAGCTGGCCAAGGCCATCTTTGAGCCGCTCTCGGTTCGCCCCAAAAAATAGCCACGGTCCCCTGCGCTTGGGTCTCCACAGGCGCAGGGGGCAGCGTTTGACGTGCCCAACGTGCCAAGGAGCGCCGAATGTGCTGCAGTTCTGTTGTTCAACGGTCACAGGCCTGATCCTGCTGGATCACTTCAATGACGTCATAGGTCTGTGACCTCCTCCGGGAGGCCATTCGCGATATCCAGGCCTGCGCACCCCTTCAACATCTCTTCCGTCGCACGCTCCAGGCTTTCCATGACCGGACCCATGGCCATCCGCGCGTAGACTTCCGTCGTGACCTTGGACTCATGTCCCAAGGTTTTCTGGATCACCTCAAGGGGCGTGCCGGTATCGATCTGGAAGGAGGCAAGGCTGCGACGCAGGTCATGCATGCGAAAGCCGGGCATGCCGGCACGCTCAAGGATCCAGATCCAAGCCTTGTTGGGTGATCCCATGTGGCCATCGTGATTGCCAGGAAACACAAAGGGGCTGGGGCTCAAGGACCGACGGGCTGTCAGAATACGCATGGCGTGGCTGGACAAGGCCACGGGCAACTCGTGTCCGCTCTTCGATTTTGCAGCCGGAACTGTCCACAGGCTCATTTCAAACGAAATGTCCTCCCAGCGCATGGCAATCAGATTCCCTTTGCGCGCGCCCGTGAACAAGGCCAGGTAGAGCATGTCGCGCACGGTCCGATTCGGGTATTCGCCGACAGCCTTCATGAAGGAAGGAAGCTCAGCCTTGCTCAGGCGGCGCGTCCTGCCCTCTTCACGGTAGAAGGTGATGGAGCGGGCAGGATTGGGCAGGTCCAGTTCGTGCTCCCGGATGGCCCGGTTGATGGCGGCGCGCAGGAGCGCGATCACCCGATTAGCCGTTGGGCGTCCAAAGTTCTGACCAATGTGCTGGTGGAAGGCGGTCACATCGCGCCTTCGGATGGAGGCAAGGGGCTTGTTGCCCATCCAGGGCTTGACGTAACGCTCCCATTGCCGGATGTACTCCTTCAACGTCCTGGCGTTCAGATGCTCCTGCGCGAAAGCCAGATACTCCCCCATCACCTGCTCCATGGGCAGTGGACGCCGCCGCACGACTTGGCGCGTGTCGCCGGAGGCAAACTGGGAGATGATCTCCGCTGCCTTGGCCCGGGCCTGCGGGATTGTGATCTCCGCAAGGGATCCCAGGCGGACCTGAACCTTCTTCCCTTCCACCTTCTTCTCGACATAGAAGGACTTGGCGCCCGATGCGGTGACCAGCAGGGCCAGGGCGGGCACTTGGTCGTCGTGAACGTACTCCCGGGCCTTGTCCGTGGTGAGGGCATTCAAAGCTGCGACGGAAAATCTGAATCGCCTCATGTCGGCATCTCCCCGCCTAACTGACTAGCCTTGTATCACGCGTCTGGTCCCACCCCGGTCCCACCTTTTTCCCCGGATGAGCTGACCGGGCGGACAATCGCGCGAGAGAAAGTCGAAAAAATGCCTTTGAGTATCAAACGTTTCGGACGGAAGAATCGCGAATCAGCGCGGGCTGACAATCTTCAGGGTCGGACTCTTAATCAGTTGGTTCGGGGTTCAAGTCCCTGTTGGAGCATTTGATCATCAAAGGGTTCCGCCAGCGCGGGACCCTTCTTTTTTGCCCCGTTGCACACCGGTTGCACCAACTTCCCCATTCTCATGTTGTATCACGGCTGATCCCGGACCTGGAATCCGGCTACCAACCAATGGGTCACGGAAGGCTTTTGAGGGCAAGGGCTTCCAAATGGAAGTCGAGAATCCGGCCCCCGAGCCGCCTCTTCTCCCGCCTGCGAGGACGCCAGCGCCGCCTGCGGGCGGCCAGGCCGGGACCAGCACCTGGCTGTCCTATGAAAGGCGCCTGGATCGCGAAAGAAAGAGTTGATGATCAAGCAGAAGCGTCCGCAACGAGTCCGGCGAAGCAGCGGCGAGTCCATGGAAAGGGCGTGGCGGGGCGGCGGCAGAAATCCATCAGTTGGTTGGGCCATTTTCGGGCCTGACTGGTGTCCAAACCGGCTTCCGTTGGCAGCATCCAGAGGATTCTCCACTTTCCATTCGAAAAACCGAGGCCGGCATGTTCGATGTCACCAAAGACGATGTGTCCGCGTTGGACGATGTGACCCTGCGGGATCTGGTGGGCAGGCTCTGCGAGGCGGAGCTCCACCAGGCGGGTCTTCCCGTTTCTAGTGTGACCTATGGCGGAGACCAGAACGCCGCCGACGGCGGCTTGGACGTGTGTGTTGAGCTTGCATCTGGGAGTCCCGGGATGGGGTTCATTCCGCGCGCCTTCACGGGCTACCAGGTGAAAGCGCAGAACATGTTCAAGAGCGACATCCTGGACGAAATGGCGCCCAATGGAGCTCCCCGGCAAATCCTCCGCGATCTATCGGACAAGCGCGGTGCCTACCTCATGGTCAGCTCACGCAGTTCATTGGCGTTTCGTGCTCTCCGCGAGCGCCGGCAAGCCATGCGTGAGGCCATCGCCAGTTTGCTCAACCACGACCAGCTCTTGGTGGAGTTCTACGACCAACAGCGCTTGGCCACCCTGATCCGGCAGTTCCCCGGGCTGGTGGCCTGGGTTCGCTCGAAGGTTGGGCGCCCGCTGACGGGTTGGCAGCCCTACGACTCGTGGAGCCAACCGGGCCGAGACGCTGAAGCACGATTCCTGCTGGACGAGGCGCCCCGCTTCAACCTTCAACGAGTTGAGGATCGAAAGGGGACGCTGACGACCCTGGAGGGGATCCACCGGGTCCGTAGTGCCCTGGTCCAGCCTGGCCACGCCGTCCGTCTGGTGGGGTTGTCCGGCGTGGGCAAGACCCGCTTCGCCGAAGCCCTGTTCGACAAGCGAGTCGGCGAGGATGCGCTCCCCGCTTCGCTGGTGGCTTACACCAATCTGGAGGAACAACCCGACCCGACCCCGGAGACGCTGGCGCGGACCCTGATCGCGGAGCGGCGACGCGCCATCCTACTTTTGGACAACTGCGGCCCTGATCGACACAATCGGTTGGTCCAGATCTGCAAGCAGCCGGACAGTTGCGTCAGCGTGCTCACCATCGAATACGACGTGCGAGGCGACGAGCCCGAAGGGACGGATGTCCTGATCATGCGCGGGCTGCCCAGCCCCATGATCGAGATCTTGATCCGCCAGCGCCACCCCGAAATTTCCGAGGTCAACGCCCGCACCATCGCCGACCAGTCGGATGGAAACTCCCGCATTGCCCTAGCCTTGGCAGAGGCCTGCAAGGGTGAGAGGTCCTTGTCGGTTCTGGCTCAACGTGACCTGTTCAACCGGTTGTTCTGGCAAGGAGCTGCTCAACAACCCGACCTCCACAATGCCGCCAAGGCGTGCGCGTTGGTGTACTCCTTCGATGGGGTGACCCTTGAAGGCGAGGAGTCCGAGCTGCCCCAATTGGCAGCATTGGCCGGGCAATCCACAGATGAGTTGTTCGGACATGTGGCGGCTCTTGAACGGAAACACCTGGTGCAGCAACGCGGCGGATGGCGGGCCGTGTTGCCCCATGCCTTGGCCAACCAGTTGGCCGAGGAGGTGCTTGAGGAGAAACCGACGGCGCGGATCCTGCAGCGCCTGGAGTCCCAGTCCAGCGGTCGCCTGTTCAAGTCGTTCACTCACCGGCTCTCCTTTCTGGTCTCCAGCCGGAAGGCCAAGGAGATCACAGCGGGATGGCTGGAACCCGAGGGCCGGTTTGGCGACGTGTGCGCCTTGAACCACGAGCAGTGGGACATGCTGCGCAACATCGCGCCTGTCGCTCCGGAGAGGGCCCTGGAGGCGCTGGAGCGGGCGGGCGGCGAGGCGCTGTCCATGGAACGGCATGTGGCCAGCGGCAGCCAGGACCTGTTGTGCAAGTTGGCCTATGATCCGGAGGCCTTTGAGCGTGCGTGTCGACTGCTCATCGCGATGGCGGCCCAAGAACCTGACGAAGGAGTCCAGCAAAAAGCCCGTACTGCGCTGGAGTCACTGTTCCCGATCATCCTCTCCGGCACGCACGCGTCCGTGGAGCAGCGTCTGTCCATCGTGGAGAGCTTGCTCGGTTCGGCGTTCGAGCCGCTGCGTCGACTCGGGCTTGAAACCCTGCGAAAGGTCCTAAAGGCCAACCACTTCTCGTCCCACCATTCCCACTCCTTCGGTGGACAGCCGCGCGACTTCGGCTACTGGCCAGAGACGAATGGCGAGATCGACCACTGGTACGGCACGACGCTGGCTCTGATCGAGCGATTTGCTTGGACCATGCCGGAACTACGCCCGGAGTTGATGTCGGTGCTCGCCAGCCGCTTTCGTGATCTCTGGACGCAGACACGCATTCAGGACCCTCTTTGCGCCTTGATGCTCGCTTTGGCGGGCGACCGGTTCTGGCGTACGGGCTGGGCAGCTTGCCGGGAGACCTTGCACCACCACGGCGGATCTATGGAGCCCGGTCGACTGGCCAGACTGCAGGAGCTGGAACGATCCCTTCGCCCTTCTCGCTTGGCGGACCAGGTTCGCGCCATGGCCTTGGGAGAGTGGGAGGCGGGTCTGGATCTAGAAGGCTATGAAGACATCGAGATGGACGTGGACGCGCGATCAGCACACCGTGAGCGACAAGAGGAGATCGTTCGTCGGCTGAGCGCCACGGTGGCCGTCGATCCGGATTCCCTGGCGGAACTACTGCCGGAAATAATGCGGGGAGGCATGCGGATCTGGGTCTTGGGGCAGGGAATTGCCACTGGGGCGGAGGATCCCCACCTCATGTGGGCCCTGTTGGCCGATGGATTCTGTGCCGCACCCATGGAGGGGCGGGACGCCCGGATCCTTTGTGGGTTCCTGGACCAATTGGCCCGGCACGACCGCGCCGTGGCGCATAGACTTCTGGAAGATGCCCTGTCGCGCCCCCTTCTGGCCCATAGTCTTGCTCTACTCCACGCGGCGATCGGCCTGGATACAATCGGGGTGGATCGCCTCATCAGCGCTCTCGAATCGGATCTCGTTGACGTCAAGAGTTACCGGGATCTCGCGGGCGGTCGTGCCACAGAGACGGTCGCGGAGGAGGACCTCAGCCGCCTTCTGCTCCACATCGCCGAGCATCCAGAGGGTGTGGAGGTGGGGCTTGATGTGCTGTCCATGCGGTCTCACGTGGATCGTTCGGCGGGCCGCGCCTTTGGCCCCGCGCTGCGTTCTTGTGGTCTTGAACTGCTTGACCGCAGCGACCTGTTGGATGGGCCAAGTGGTATTTTTAACGATACCAGCGGACTGGCGGCGATGTGCCTGGAAGGCGTAGATGGGGCACCCGGAGCCGTTCGCTTGGCCCTGCATGTGCGCCGAGATGGGCATCGTCATTTTCTCCACTCAAGTGACGTGGACAACCTGATGCGAACCTTGCTTCGCATGCATCCGCTTGCCGTCCTGGATGCGCTCTTCACGGGATCGGATGAGGAACTTCATGTGGCTGCCCGATTGTTAAGTCCAAGTCATGACCACCATCCGAATCCTTTGAGCGCTGTGTCCTGTGAGGACCTGCTGGCGTGGTGCGCAGAAGATCCAGCCCGGCGGTTCCCCATCGCCGGATCACTGGTGCCCTTCGCCCATCGCGCGGAACCCTCAGGGCCGCGAACGTGGACGGATACCGCGCTGGCCTTGATTCGCCAGGCCCCGAACCCGGAAGCCGTCCTGCTTGAGTTCGTCCAACGTTTTGGAAGTGGGAATCCAAGCAGATCCGTTGCCGTGGATTTCGAGTCCTATTGCGAGCTACTGGATCTACTACCGGACTTGTTGCCGGTCTCTTTGGCCCCGGCCATTGAGAAGGGAAAGGCCACTTGCCAGCGACACATCGACAGCCTGCGGCGCATGGAGGCCGAGATGGATCAAGATCGGTCGGAAGAGCGCTTCGAGTAGGGATGGGCCAAGCAGATCCTGCACAACAACCTCGACTCAGGCGTGGTGACGCAAGTAGTGCACGCCTTTTCGGAGATGCGAATAGTGGGATTGGGCCTTGCCGGACGACCTGCTTCGCCGCAGTTACGCCAGCCTGCATCGGGACTTGGTGGACGCGAAGGCTTGGCTGGCGGCCCACTGCGCGTGACAGGCAAGGGGAGAAAACCCAAGACATCAGCAAGAGAGAGGCCTGCCATTGCGCGTCATCCACACCTCCGACTGGCACCTCGGCCAAACCCTCCGCGGCTTCGACCGGACCCGTGAGCACCAGGTCTTCCTGGATTGGCTGCTGCTGACCCTAGTAGAGAGTGCCGCAGATGCCCTGCTCATTGCTGGGGACATCTTCGACCAGGCCAATCCCTCCGCCGAGGCCCAGGCCCAGTTCTACCACTTCCTGGCGGACGCGCGGCGCCGCCTGCCCCGCCTGGATGTGGTGGCCATCGCCGGCAACCATGACTCCCCCGGCCGGCTGGAAGCGCCCAGGCGGTTGCTTAAGGACTTCGGCATCCATGTGGCCGGCCACTGCAACCTGCAGAACGACTTGTCCGGCACGCCCGGCGATGCGGTGCTGGACCGCCTGCTGGCGCCGCTGCGCGACGCGGGGGGCGAGATCGCGGCCTGGGTGCTGACCGTGCCCTTCCTGCGCCCGGGCGACCTGCGGGACGGCTCGGGCCTAGGCTACCAGGACGCCCTGCGGGCGGTCTACCGCCGCCTGGCCGACGCTGCGCTGGAACGCTGCCGGAACGGCGAGGCGCTGCTGGCCATGGGGCACCTGCATGTCCAGGGCGGCATCGTCTCCGAGCTGTCGGAGCGCCGGTTGATCATCGGCGGAGAGGAGGCCGTGGACGCCGGCGTGTTCCCCGCCGAGGCGGCCTATGTGGCCCTGGGCCACCTGCACCGGCCCCAAGCCGTGGCCGGCCGGCCGGACATCCGCTACGCGGGCTCGCCCCTGCCCTTGTCCTTTCCCGAAGAGGAGCACTCCCACCACGTGCTGCAAGTTGACTTGGACGGGGGCACGGCGGTGACCACTCCCCTGCCCACACCCAGGGCCGTGGAGCTGCTGCGCCTGCCGGCGGAGCCCCTTCCATTGGAACAGGTGCTGCAAGAGCTGGCGGCCTATCCGTTCACGCCCTCGGCGCGGGGCATCTGGCCGCTGCTTGAGGTTCGGATCCGCGAGGCCATCCTGCCCGTCCAGTTCCGGCAGCGGCTCGAGGAGGTCCTGGACGGCAAATCCGTGCATCTGGCGAGGATCGATCGATCCAAGCCGGCCCTGCCCGCACCCGTCACTGGCGGGGCGCCATCCGCGCCGGAGGGCCCGGATGTCCGGCGCCTGGATCCAGCGCAGGTCTTCGCCCGCCGCTTGGACGATGAAGGCGAACTCCCGGACCGCGCCGAGTTGGAAGGGGCATTCGCCGAGCTGCTGGACCAAGCCCTCCAGACGCAAGGAGGCCGCGCATGAGGATCCTGGCCATCCGCGGCAGCAACCTGGCCTCCTTGGCCGGCCCCTTCGAGGTCGACTTCACCACTGAACCTCTGCGGGACAGCGGCCTGTTCGCCATCAGTGGCCCCACGGGATCCGGCAAAAGCACGTTGCTGGACGCCCTCTGCTTGGCCCTCTACCACGACACTCCCCGGCTGCTGTTTGCCGGCGAACGGGGTGTGACGGTTCCGGATGTGGGCGAGCAATCCACCACGCCGTCCGATCCGCGCAATCTGCTGCGCCGCGGCTGTGGGGAGGGCCACGCGGAAGTGGACTTCATGGGCATCGGGGGCAACCGCTACCGCGCCCGCTGGGAGGTGAAACGGGCCCGCGGCAAATCGGATGCAAGACTGCAGGCGGTGGCGGTCAGCCTGCAGGATATGGACAGCGGCACAACGCTCGCCACCCAGGTCGGCGAGACCGCAACGGCCATCGTCGAGCGAGTCGGCTTGACCTTCGACCAGTTCCGCCGGGCCGTGCTGTTGGCCCAGAACGACTTCGCCACGCTGCTGAAGGCCAAGCAGGACGAGCGCGCCAGCCTGTTGGAGGCCCTGACCAGCACCGAAGTGTTTTCGGTTGTTTCGCGCTTGGCCCATGAGCGATGTGCCCAGGAACGCGCGGATGTGGAATGCCTGCGTGCGGAAGCGGGCGCTGTGCGACTGCTGACTCCCGAGGAGCTTGCCGAGCTGCAATCCGCCTTGGAGAGCCAGCAAGCCGAACGTGCTCGACTGGAAGCCGACCTGCATGGGATCGAAGTCGAACAGCGCTGGCATGCAGAGCGGGAGCGCCGGACGCGTGAGCTGAACACCGAGGTGGCGGTCCATGGACGGCTGGTGGACGAACGGGAGTCCCGCCGCGACGCGGACAACGAGCTGCGTGCCTGGGCCCGCTTGCTTCCTTTGCTGGGCGACTGGGCCGACCGCAACGAGTTGACCGGCCGGATCGACCGGATGCAGGATGACATCGCGGCGCTGAACGCGAGAACGAGCACCCTTCTTGAGGATGTGGAGACCGCGCGATCCCGGTTGGAAACCGCGCAATCCACGCTGCAGGAGACAGAGGAAGGCCGCCGCGCCGCGCAACCCCGCATCCAGCGCGCACGGCAGCTTGACCAGTCCATCGCGCTGCAAAGCAACGAGCGCGAGCGGGTGGAGCGGGCCAAGTCTGAGACGGAAGAGACCCGGACGCAGATCGAGCAGGCGAAGGTGGACGTTCAAGACGAACGGGCGGTCCATCTGGAACATGTCGAGGCATGGAGCGTCTGGCAGAGCGGGAACCCGGCCCTGGCGGGCGTGGCGGACTCGTCCTGGCCCTCGGTGGGAGCGTGGCTGCGTTCCCTTGAGGAGGACATCCGCGCGGCCGGGGATCTGCGCGAGGCCGGCGACGAGCAGGCGGGCGAACTCCAGGACCTGCGCACGCGGCAGAGCGGGCTGGCCCAGGAAGCGGAAGCCGCTCAGACCGCCTTGGTGGCTGCCCGGAAGGCCGACGCCCAGGCGCGACAGGAACTGACGAGCCAGCAGCCGGAAGAGCTGGACCGTGCGCAGAGGACACACCAGGAGCGTGCGCGGCTGGCGGACAGGTTGTCCCAACGGGTCGAGGCGCAAGCCCGGGTGGAGCGCGCGCTCGCGGTCGCCCGCGAGTCGATCCCCCAATTGAAGCAGGAACAGACGGACGCCGGCGCGGAGCTAGAGAAGGCCGAGCAGGCGATGGACACGGCCCGCAACCGTCGCGATGCCGCACAAGCCGCCCTGGACAAGGCCCGACTGGTGGCCGACGCGCACACCCAGCAACTGCGTGACACTCTCGTCGAGGGCGAAGCCTGTCCGGTCTGTGGTTCCCAGACTCACCCCGGCGTGTCCACCATGGACGAGCCTCTGTCCGCGCTGCTGGGTCAGCTGGACGCAGGTGTCCGCGACAGCCAGGCGGAGCTGGACGAGGCCAACCAGCGCTTGGCTCACTTGGTGGCTCGGATGGTGGAGCTGCAGCGCAGGCTCGACGAGGCGCTCCGCTTGCAGGAGGACGAAGAGGACAACTTGGAGCAAGCCCGCGCCGAGGTGCTGGACGTGGCGGAAGCGCTGGGACTGCGCTTGTCCGCCGATGGGACCCTGCGTGCCGCCGACGCGGAGGAGGAGCTGGAGAGACTGCGCGGCGACCTCCATCGATCACAAGATGAGCTGGCGCAGCGCGCGCGGCAGGTGGAGGCGGCCAAACAGGCCGCGGACACCGCGCGGGAGACGCTTGACGCTTGTGTCCAGGACATGGAGCGCGTGCAAGAAGAGCAGGGAGACTTGCGACAAGCCATCGAGCCGATGGAGTCGGCCGCGAGAGAACGAACCACCCGCTTGCAGTCCCTGGAAGAGCGGGTGGACACGCTCGGTCGGCAGTGTCTGGAAGCGGGGGCTGTGCTGCCGGTAGACCAAGACGCACGAGACGCCTTGCGTTCGACCTGGGGCGAAGGGGAGTCTATCCGGCATGACGCTGAGGCGGCCCGGGTTCCACTGGCCACGACCGAGGCCAATCTCGCCCAACGGGAAGACCAGTTGCGTGCTGTGGACGAGCGGATCCGACACCTCGGGCTGGTGTTGTCCGAGGTGGACGATCGCTTGCGGCTCATTCGCCTGGAGCGGGAAGAGGCGCTCGAGGCACGCGACGCGGAGGCCTTTGCGCTGTCGCTGGACCACGCCCTGGCCGAGGCTTTGGCCCACCGGGACGAATGCCAGTCCCTCCACCAGAAGGTTGTCGTAGACCAGTCCCAGTGCGGGCGGGAGCTGGGCACCCTGCTGGAACGGGGGCGCGGCTGGGAGGAGCAAAGGACCCGGGCGCAGACTTCCCTTGAAAGGATGATGGCCGACATGGCGGCATCCGGAGACTCAGCTCCCCCGTTGGATACGCTGGACGAGACCCTCGCGGGGATCCCGGATGATGTCCCGACGCGGCAGGAGCATTTGAGCGAGCGGGAGGAGTCGCTTCGACAGGCGGCGCTGCGAGTGGAGGCGGCGCAAAGGCGCTTGGCGGACCACGACCGCGAGGCGGGGTCGTCGCGCGCAGCGGAAGACGCGGCCGTGGCGCGCGGGGAGGTCTCCACTGCCCTGGAGTCCGTGCGCCAGGATCTGGCGCTCAAGACCGCCACCAAGGACCAGGATGTGGCCAACCGCCAGCGATTCGAAGAGAAGGTCCGCCAGGTGGAGGCACTGGAAGGAGCTGCCAATAAGTGGCTGCGGCTGGACGCCCTCATTGGCCAGGCAGATGGCTCGAAGTTCAAGAAGTACGCCCAGCAGTTCACACTGGAGATATTGCTGGAGTATGCCAACCAGCACCTGGACAGCTTCGCCCCGCGCTACCAGCTGCGAAGGGGCAACGAGCCCTTGTCCTTGCTCATCATCGACCGCGACTTCGGCGAGGAGACGCGGACAGTGCACTCCCTGTCGGGCGGCGAGAGCTTCCTCGTGTCGCTGGGGCTTGCCTTGGCGCTGGCCACGCTGTCTTCCGAGCGTGTCCGCGTGGAATCGCTATTCATCGACGAGGGTTTCGGCAGCCTGGACGCCGACACGCTGAACCTGGTGATGGAGGCCCTCGACCGCTTGCAGTCGCAAGGGCGCCGCGTGGGCGTCATCTCCCACGTCCACGACATGGCCGAGCGTATCGGCACCCAGATCCGCGTGGAGCCCACGGGGCGCGGGCGAAGTCGGGTAGTCACGGTGCGATGATGCGATAGACCTGACCATCAATGACGACCCTTCCTAACGGCACGGATGTGGAGAGGGGCAGCTTGGAGTAAGAGATGAATGAGATGCTGAAAGGGGTTGAAAACTAACGCACCATTGTCACGGATCTTGTTTCTGCTCTACCTGCCACTTGCATTGTAACCAGGTAGATTCCGCTGGCCAGCTGTGATCCATCCAAGGCGACCTGATGCGTTCCAGCTGGCTTGATCGAGTTGACAAGCACGGCCACCTGCTGCCCCAGAAGATTGTGAATGGTGATTTTGACCGTTAGCGGTCTAGTCAGCGTGAAGGGAATCTGTGTCACCGGGTTGAAGGGATTAGGGTACGGCGCACCGAGAACAAAGGTGCGGGGCTGGGCGGTGGGCTCCCAGTCCGGCAGCGCACTCCAGGTCGTGTCCCGCAGGGCCGCGTGCGGCCCGCCCGTGAAGCCGATGTCGTTGCACAGATTGCCCAGGCTGGGCCAGAGCGGGAAGCCGGGCTGGGCCGGATCCTCGAGGTCCTGGCTGGCGGAAGCGGGGTTGCCGGCGTCCACGCAAGGCGAGGCCGGGTCCAGATAGGGCGGCCCCAGCGCGGCGTCAAACTGCGGCGCCGCGCCCACCAAGTTCTGCTCACCGTAGCTCATGGCCTGGGGCAGCAGGCAGTAATTGTAGCGCCCGGGCCGGAAGCAGTCCCAGCCCGGCTCGTCGTACTGCGCCACCAAGGCCTCGAAGCGATTGAAAGTGTTGTTGGCGAACAGGCAGTTTTCGAAGGTGATGCGCGGCTCGCGCACCTCTTCAGAGTAGGTCAGGCCCGCCATGAGCACATACGGCGTGGTGCAGTTGACGACCGTGCAGTTGCGCACGGTGCTGGGCTCCGCGCAGGTCAGGCGCAGGGGCATCTGCTCCGAGCGCTGGGCCAGGGGCAGGTACGGCGTGCAGCCGTCGATCAGCACGTTGTCCAGGCTGACCGACTTGGCCCGCAGATCCAGCGCCTGCCGCGACATGTGCAGCATCTGCACGTTTTCCAAGACCAAGTGGGTTTCCTGACGCGCGTCCCCTCCGCCATCCGTTTGGATGCCGCCATCGTCATTGTCCAGAAAGAGCAGATTCCGGAGCACCTTCACGGGATCGCCGGGGTACGTGCTGCGCCCACTGTACATTCCCAACACACTGCCGATCGTGCCACTATAGGTCTCAAAATTGCTGGCCGGATTCTCCGGAGTCATGTTGGGCTGCCGGTTGCGGATAAAGGACACACTGTCCATAAGGAAGCTACGAAAGTCGCTGGTGTACAAGAACAAACATCTTCCTTTGCTGGCCCCCGCTACCGGGACTTCGTCATAGTTGTCCCGATCAATCACCAGATTGTCCGTGAAGGTGATGTTCTTGAACAGGATGCTATCCGCCAGATCGTTTTGCACGTACAACAGGTGTGCATTGAATACGCCGCCATTCTCCGCGGTGTCTTCGCCCGGAGTCAGAATGGTGGTATTGTTGGCAAACCGTGCATTCTTGATTGAGATATCTTCCACAGTCAACATCGTTGGTCTATAAGCGCTGTCCCACTGCGTATAATTACTGTCCCCCAAGACGCAATTCTCCACCACCAATCCATCAATCTCCGAGTAGCCTATGGTTTGGCCTACAGGCGCATGAGCATAGATCTCCCCTACCGCCGCGTTTACCCGCAAGCCACGATTTCCCCGGAAGACGAGGTTCTTGGCGTGCATGGAATTGATTCCCTGAGAAAACCCATAAGGATATGCGATCGTTGTTCGAGGTTCCAGTTCCACATTGTCAATAAAACTGAGATTCTCGATCTCAGTTGGTGATTTGGCACCATGTCCTAACAAGCTGCTTCTATATTGATTTCGGATGAACTTGACATTTTTCACTCGGTGGTGACAATCAACTGAAGAAAAGACATTTCCCGCTGAAATCGCACCACTTAGAAAAACCCCATCCTGAACCGTGATGTTATCCAGGTCTATACTTCCCGCTTGCGAATCCAAACGCAGCAAACGAGACTGCATGTGGTCAAAAATCATATTCCTTGCAGTGATATCAGCTCTTGATGTGATATAAATCAGAGTTGAAGAAGCACGGTTGGTAACTCCGAAATATCGAAATCCATCCATCACAATACTTTTAATTCCATATTCACTGTCTGCATTCAAAAAGCTCCCATAGATGGCCAACCCTTGTCCATCGCTGGGTGGGGGGTCATGAAACAAGGGGCCAAAGTAGAGATTTCGCAATTCCGCGTCGGTTGAATCGGCAAACTGGATCCCAGCGCTGACCCACTGGGTTCCGTAGCCATTGCGCAGGAAGAAGCCATCCATCACGAAGCGGTGCGTGCTGCCCGTCCGCACCGTCAGCACCGTGCCCAGCGAATCGCCGTCCAGGATCGTCTGGGGAATGAAGAGCGTGTCGCCGGTGAGCAGGGTCTGTGATCCCAGCGTGATCGTCTTGTCCGGCACCACAAAATTGCCGTGGTACTCGCCCGGCGCTACCAGGATGGTATCCCCGCTGGCGCAGGAATCCAGCGCGGCCTGGAGCAGCGCGAACTGCTGGGGCACCTGGAGCAGGACAGCCTGGCTGGGCCGTGGCAAGCCCAGCAAAGCGGCCAGCAGGCAGAGCAAGGGGAGTCGTCGCATGGCTGTCCTCAGCGGGTCAAGAGAATCTTGCGCGTTTCCGTTTGCTGGTCCACCTGGACACGCACAAAGTACACGCCGGAAGCCCAGCCGGCGCCATCGATGGCCAGGTGGATCCCGCCCGCGGGCGCCGGCCCGTCATGCACGCGGGCCACCCGCTGGCCCAGCAGATTGAAGACCTCCACCCGCAGCAAAGATTCCCGGCTCAACTCAAGGTCCAATGTCGTGATGGGATTGAAAGGATTGGGATGGACCGAACGGATCTGGAAAGTGGCAGGCTGGCTGGCCACGGCCGCTTCCAGAACCGTGCCCGTTGCCTCCTCGTCCCGGCCCGCCATCACGTTGAGCAGGTTGCGAATGGCCAGGCGCCGGTGAGCCCGCGTAGCGAACGGATCCGCCAGCGCGCTGGATTGCCCTTGGAGGGGATAGCCCAGCACTTCCGCCTTTGAGATCTGGATATCTTCCAGTTCGTCCTTCTTCCCTGCAAAGGCGACCAGCAGACTGTCGAACGATGAAATCACAGCTTGCCGATCGCCATGACGGCCTTCCACGCACAACCCGTTGCAGAACTCATGCAGGGAGAGACTGCTGTTCAATGGCAAGGACACCACCGCAATGGTGTCCAGCATGGAGGCGATGGCCGAGTAGGTTTCGGCTCCGAACTCGGTCCACACGCCAATGGTCTTCATCGCATTGCAGGCTTCCATGCTGTTGAGCGTGTTCGGATAGAGCAGGAGTAGTTCGTTCCAGTAGGAGATGGCAGCCGGGTAGTTGCCATTGGTATGCGCGCTCCTGGCCGCGTTGTACAGAGCCGACGGGCTTTGTTGTGAACTGCAGGGATCCTCGAACACCGCGGTTGGGCATTCCGGCAAGGTCGGGCTGACATTGGTGACAAAGGTCGGAATGTGGCCGATGGGATCTCGCGGCTCATCACATGCTTGCCCCCAAAAATTTGATGACCAATCGGTGGTACCGCTGGAAGCGGTCACAAATTTTGTTGGCACATCAAAACGAGACACGACAAACGAGTTGTATCCACAATTTAAATCCATGGATCCAAGATAACTTCTGACAACTGGTTTATTATCGAAAGTATTGTTATTAGAAAATGGCTTGTAAAATGAATTCTCCGCAATATTGTTCATTTTCACCGTAGAACATGATATGTCAATGGCGGCATCCCGAACGTCGTCAAAGACATTGTGATGTAGATAGTTATTGCTGCTATACATGAGTATTTGTGATGTTCCAGGATCCTGTTCGGCATCTAAAAAATGACAATTAGAGATTACGTTCGTCGCAGCATTGGCATTCATGAAGCCAATGTTGACTTTACAATCAAAATAGCACTCAGAGTTCGAAACTTGATCGAATGTTACATTGTCAATGATCAATCCCGATACAAATGCACATATCTGACCGATGCCATTTGTTGGCAAATACTGGCGCACTTCCCTGAAATCAATGTTATGAATTGTTCCACCACAATCATTATCCAAATAAATGCACGTTTCATCATAGTCATTGAATATGGTATTGCCACCCTGACCGTCGATATCTACATCACAGGTGTTGAACCAAACAAATCCAAAACCGGTGCACCAATCGGGTCCGCGGTTGAACAGCACGCCCTTGGTGGTCACGGCCGTGGAAAGGGGCGCCGTGGTCGTGGAGCCAAAGGTCAGATTGCCCAGCCCGTGGCTGACCAGCGAGGTGCGGGCGCCAGATGAGCTTCCCACCGTGATTAGATAGCCATTGTCGATATCGGTGTCCCGAAAGACCATCTCATATGCGCCATCACACAAGATGATGGTGCCATCCGGAATCACCAGATCTGGATCCGTGCCACCGGTCAACGTGGTGTTGCCCACCACTTTATACCAACCGCGCTGTTGGAGCGGCACCGTGCCGCTGATTTCCGTCACCCTATACCTGGGCGACCAACCGATATCCTGATAGGTTAGGTCGAAGTCCAGCGAATCTTGGCGTCCGGCATCCAAGGCGATGGAATTCCATCTGGGCCGATAGTCGTGTTGTGACGGATCCACAAAAGTCACTTGTGTCGCAGAACTGTCATGATCAACAATCAGATTTCCGCCATTGCTAAGACAGCAGTAGGAAGCAGCCCAAGTATTTTGATCAAACAAACAATGATCAATCTCAGGCTCCGCGTAGCCATTGACAATGGATGACCTGCTTCCGTCACCATGCGAAAGAAATATGGAATTCGAAATCTGTGGAGCTCCTTGTCGTAGGTAGACATCTCCTGCCGGGTAGCTGTTATCTGAAAAGGTACATTTGTTCATGATTATGCCATTTATGCAATTGATCAACCAAAGTGGATCAGCCCCAGAACCAACTACATTGTCAGCAAACGTACAATAATTCAGTTTCACAAGTTGGGTGGACCTGATTTCTGGGTCTTCCAGATCTGCATCACCCCATCCAATGATACCTTGCGGATAGCTATTTTCAATAAAGCTACAGTTATCCATCACGACATCACCTGTTGTGGTAAACATGGAATGGGACATGGAACCACAGTTTTGAAAGGTCAAATTTCGCAGGATCAAGGTCTGATCGGATCTCAATTTGATGGATCCACTAACGCCATGAAGAATGGCATGTCCGGTGGTATCCGAAAATTCGGGGCCGACACCGATCAGTTCCAAACATCGAAATGGAGAATCTTGAGGAAGATCAGCAAAATTTAGAAGATCAAACGAACATGCATCTCCGTCATATGTTATGTCTCCGTGAAGAAAGACACGAACGGTATCAAAATAGGTTGCGGCAGCCACCAATCTTTTACCAATCCACGCATTGCTTAACTTTTGATACGAAAAGGCTGTGCTATCTTCTCCAAGATGATAAACGGCCTTTCCTGTACCCCAATTTTGTAGCTCGTCTAAAACCGGTCTTCTGTTCCAAGTTTCCGAAAAGGCCCCACAAACCCATGTAGTATCGTATGGATAATCTCTCACGTTAAAATAAAGTAGTGGACCGACAAAGTCCCAGCTTTTCCATTTGCTAATATAATGATTGATCCTCATTGCTTGCTTATCTTCAAACATATGGTGATAGTATTGCAATCCACCGAATTCAGTTCCAAATATCTTCTTGTCTCCATCAAAATGATCTCTCATAAGTTCATGCAAGTCATATGTATAAAGAAAGAGTGCTTCAGGGTGATGTGAGTCATCATTAAGATTGCCAAGAGTATCACAATAATCGTATAGCGGATCCCAGCTTAAACTCGTATCAAAACCTGCAGATATATCATAAGGCGCATAAGGGTGATAACCTAAAAAGTCAAAATAGTCACGAGAATGTTGACTCGTGTCAGGATAAGAATAATGATAAAGGCTGTCTACCCAATCATGCGAACTGATCCATTCACCATTGCCATTTGTATGCGCAATTGGCACCAGCCCACCGGTGATAATATATGCAGAATCTGGGTCCGATGCGCGAATTGAATCTGCTGCAGCCTTCAGCAAAAGAGCGTAATCGGCGGTTGAATCTGTCCTTCTATAGAAATCCAGGCCATTGGGTTCGTTCCAAATTTCATAATAATGAACATAACTTCCATAGCGTGCGGCAAAACGTCCACATAAATGCGCAAAAGCTCCAATTGCTGAAGAGTCTGGGCCAGCAAATTTAAGAGTGTCTTCCCAATAGGGAAGACTGTTTTGGAATATTTCCGGTCTTGCCCAAGAGGGGGTTGTATTGATGACCACTATCAGTGTAAGGTCCTTCTGATATGGTTTCGTAATAACATTATCAGTATTAATCAGATCATTTATCCAAACAAACGTGCTTGTATCAGGCTGTATTGCGGCCCATGGGATTTCAACTCGAAGCCATTTCCCAACAGATTTGGCCGTGTTAAGAAGGCTATCAATTCGTTGATTTGATTCTGTTCCACCAAACGGATGGGAGAATCCGATATCATTAAAGCAGGGTAAAGCAGTTTCTTGAGCAAATGTTGGCAAGAATAAGAATGCCAACAAAAATAGTGAAATGTTTATACGACTCGCTGTTGAGCGAAACCGCAGATTAAGGTGAGACATGGCATAACTCCAATTAGTCGGGGGCCTTTGCACTGAGCAATGGAGTGAGAGGATGCAGAGAGACTTCAATTCTCGAGGTAGATTTCTCGCCATTGGGTGTCTGTGCATAAATCATGTATGGCTTGAGAGCTCTATGAAGTTGACAAGCAGAGGGTTGATCCTGCTGCCTGTAGAATGTCTAACAACCTACGGAGAAGCAACAAGATTCTTTCGTCCTTGAAAAATATTCGTTGCCTCGTCAAGAGTTTACCATGGAATTATGCTCCGCGAGCGTGGTAGAGAGCGAAACCCGGGTGCGTGGTGCCTTTCATTTTTATGGTGATGAGGAGGTGTACTCCATTTGTCGGCGCGCTCTGAATAAGGGGATGGACGTCCACATGCAACCCGATGTACCCAATGACGATCCATTTTAGCGTCTTGGATATGCGGATCACCATGACGAACTGAACGAAACACTTGCGGCGGGTGGCTTGATCCGCTTGGACATGCCACGAATCTAGTAGGGTCAAATGGACTCGGTGTCGGCTCGGCTGGCAAAAGAGTTCATTCGGGTATGCCGACGAGGCGACTGTCGGCGGTCGGCCCAGATAGAGGCCTGAAGCCAGTCCTCAAGGACGTGGACGCGCTCGCCGCACTGGTCCTCAAGCGCCTCCTGAGGGCCGACCTCGTTCAGTACAAGTCCATGCGATTCAGTCCGGACCCGCTACGTCGTGCCGACGTGATTCGCTAAGTCAGTGACAAGACCGGCAAGATGGTGGACGACTTCACGTGGGAGACCCGTCTCTCGGACATGGCCCGGCATGGAAGCACATGGCGAAGCACAGTTCCAACGAGACCATTTTTCAGGGCGCTGTGCCACTGTTGGAGCACTTTTCCAGTCTCGTGATAGGCAGCCCAAGTCCAAAGGTCAATGTGGTGACCCTGTCCAAGAGGCATGGGATCCCCAAGCCTGCCGGACGGTCAGCGGATTGATAACCCAGTGAGGGTGAAGGGATGGGAGACGACATCCGAGTCGAGCATCAGCGGGCCTTCCAGGCCGACTTGGACCAGCTCCATGAGGACCCGGGCTGTACGGTGCGAGTCAACTGGGTGGCGGAACAGGAGAGTATCGTGTACTTCTCGGCCGGCATACGCGTGCTGTCGGCCACGCCCATCTTCAACCGAGCAACGGGCGAGATTATGCGCTGGCGCTACTGGCTGCTGTTCGCCGAGATGGCCATCCTCGACATTTACGGCTGTGGACATCCCGTGCACTGTTTCAAGTGTGAGGTGCTACGGCAACACCCGCTCCACTTGGAATTGAAGGAGCTGGGCCGTACCTACACTTTCCTCGTCTGCCACAACGACCCGCACGAGGAAGACGAGCGGCAGGCCGCCGTGTATCGCGCATGGGCCAAGGCGGTGGAGGAGCTTGGCGGCGAGGCCGCGCTGCAGGCGCTGCTGGACCGCCAAGCAACCCAATGGACCCAGGATCTCCTGGCCACGCGGGAGATGAAGCCGTGAAGGTGCTCGGGGTCTACGTACTCTATCTCACCCGACCTTGAAGCGTTCGAAGCCCAACGGAAAAAGAGATTGACACCTCATGCCAGCCCAATTTAAAGGGCCGATCCCATTGTTTGGAAAACGCTCCCATTGGCCTGGCTGCAAGATCCAGGGATTACAGTGGCCCATCACACGTTGACACTCGGAAAGGCCTTTGCCTTCCCACTTTATACTACGTGAGACGGACCCGTTCGTTTCATACATCTCCATACGCGCCGGACGAAACGGCTATTGTCGACGAAGGAAGGGTTGTTGCATGCAGACCGATGTACCCAAGGGCGATTTCTTTATACGTCTGGGATATGCGAATCACCATGACGAATTGAACCAAGCCCTGGCTGCGGCGGGCCTGACCCGGTTGGACAAGCCGCGCATCCAACTGACCAAATTGGACCCGGCGGCGACTCGGTTGGAGGAAGACTTCATTCGGGTATGCCGACGCGGCGACTGCCGGCGGACGGCCCACCTGGATGCGGGGAACCGAGTTGCGGTAGCGGCCCTGACACCGGAGGCCTGCCAGATCTGCGGCGGCAAGGCACTGTCTCAGGCATGTGACCGCATGCGGTCGGCTTGCCAACACGCTGGGATCACCAAGCTGTGCGTCCTGGGCGGATCGCCCAAGAGCCGGGAGGAGATCCGGCGCAGCCTGCCACGAGAGCTGGACGTCCGTCTGGTGGACGGGACAGCCACGCGCTCCCTGAAGGAAGCCCGGGACGATGTGGCCTGGGCAGACCTGGTGGTCATCTGGGCGGGCACCCAATTGGACCATAAGGTC
Source organism: Candidatus Delongbacteria bacterium (assembly GCA_041675285.1). Lineage (NCBI taxonomy): Bacteria > Candidatus Delongiibacteriota > Candidatus Delongbacteria bacterium. Next base: position 23,100 of record JBAYTZ010000022.1, on the reverse strand, counting down.
AGCGGCTTGTACGTGGCGGCACCGCGCCGCAGCTCCGTGGCCCGGCGCAGCGTCCAGGAGCTGTTTACCCACATCGCAGGGGTGGCCACTCGGCTTTCAGCGCGCTGACTCATAGATCGAAGGCTAAAGGAAGCTGCAGAACCAGTCGTCCTTTGCCAGCAAGTCAAAGACCGGCCGCAGCGGGGAGAGAGTGATTGAGACAAGCTGATGAATGGCAGGCCCACCAAGCTTGGCTCAGGAACAAGGGCAGCCGCGTCGGCGTCATTTCCCACGCCCACAACATGGCCGAGCGCACTGGCGCCCAGATCCGCGTTGGAGCTCACAGGGCGCGGGCGCAAGAGGGTCATCGTCAAAGGCTGAATTGCGACAAGAGACTCCTACACAGTGATTCCCAACGGCTGCTCTTCTGGACGACCATACCCCTAGGACTTCCGTTCCGAACCATTCCTCCCAACCAGTCTGCCTGATTCCTGGCCTTCTTCCTTCCTGACCTCAGGACTGTAGATCGTCCCCTGGGTCACGTCTCGAGATTCTCACTTCACCATGTTATCCCCAATTGCCCCTTCGCCTATCCATTGATAGCTGCATGCGAGACCAGCCGTGCTCACGGATTACATAGAACGTGTGGGTCCTCGGCAGCGGATTGAACATCCCACACGAAACCCGCCCCTTAGGACTGGAAGCAGAAACCAGCCACACCCTGGAGCTTCCTCGAGCGCAACTGATCTCCCGGGTTGACGATATCTGAATGAAATTCCACGCCGACCCTCGACTTCAGTGTCCCTCTTCTGACCTCGTTTCCGGTTGAGGTCATCACAGCATCGCGCGGCGATATCACAAAATCGGGAAAACTGAATCTTCTCTGTGATTCACGAATTCTCCGCAGAATTCCGCAGAATTCCGCAGAGCTCCGCATTCTTCCCATTTCGTTACGAGTGAAAAATAGGTAAACACTCGTCATCAAAATATCGTGAAAGGAGTAAATCAAAATAGGGAAGCTTAGGTAGTCAAAGTAAGTGAATGAAAGAAAGTGGGCGGGCGGTATTGCAAGTGCTTCACGGGCGGGATACCGTAGGGAAAAGAGGCTGGAAGGGTCGGCATCGATGACAAGACCATTGTCTCCATGACCCGTCATTCTGGCCACATGTTGACAGGATCACGCGGATCGTCCCAGCAACCCATACGGAGTCGATTTCATGACACCTCCCCTTTCTCCCCGCATCCACGAGCGCCCGGCACGCCAGATTGCCGTCTGCCAAACCCGCACGCCGTTCCAGGACCTGCCCGATGACGAGCGCCGCTCCCGGCTGCTAGACGCCGTCCATCGGGAGTTGGGCCACACGTCCAGCGCCCTGCCTGCCCTCTTGACCGAAGTCGAAGTGGCCCGCGTCCTCAAGCGCACCATCGGCACCCTGCGCAACCGGCGCTGGGCTGGTCTGCCTGTGCCCCGGTACCTGACCGTCGGGCGTAGCGTTATGTACGAACCACTGGATGTCGTGGACTTCCTGCTGACCGGGGCCTAAGGGCCCGGGGGGGGCCGGCAGTCCAGAGTCCAGACTAGCAATGGGTAATCGACGGTGCAGGGCAAGCGAGGTGGCCAGTGGGTGCATTCGGTGAGCTGATCGACCAAGTCAAGCGCGATGTGCCTATCGGCCTCCTCTTGCCCGGCGGCGTGACGCCGCACAAGAAGATCCGCTGCCCGATTCCAGGGCACGACGACGAGAACCCGTCGTTCGAGGTGAACGCCGAGCGCAACACCTGGGTGTGCTGGAGCCATCCCTTTGATCCGTGCCGAGGTAGCGTGGCGGACTTGGCCATAGCCCTGACCGGTCGGACCTTTCCAGAAGCCATCCGGTACTGCGCGGACTTGGCTGGTATTCGCCATCGCCCGCCCACGGAAAAGGAGAAAGCCGAGGTCCAGGAGCGCCTGCAGCGAGAGGCGGTGCTGGAGGCCGTGACGGCTTGGGCCCAGGACCGGCTCTGGAGTGACCACGTGCAGGCGCGGCGCATGCGCGAATACCTGACGGGCCGGGGCTTTGGCGAGGACCTGCTGCGTTCCCAGCGCCTGGGCTGGATGGACCTGGACACGTTGTCCAAGTCCCTGGGCCGCGATCCCAAGCTACAGGGGATCTCGCGCGACGACGCTGCTCGAGCGGGACTATTTCTGGAGAATCTCGCGCCGTGCTTCCGCGATGCGCGCATTTCCATTCCCGTCCTCCACCACGAGCACGTGGTGGGCATGACCTTCCGGACACTGGATCCCACTAACAAGCGCAAGTACATGCACCTGGCTGGCCAGCCGGCGGGCCTCTACAACCTGGACGCCTTGAAGGGTGGACGGGAGATCATCCTGACCGAGGGCATCCCCGATTGCTGGACGCTCATGCAGTGGGGCATCGCCGCCGTGGCCAACTTGGGCGTTGAGGCGGTGGCCCATGCCAAGCGCTTTGCCGGTTGTACCCGCGTCGTGCTGGCCTGGGACAACGATACCACCGGCCGTGGTCGCGCAGTGCGAAGTGCCCGGGCCATCCAGGACGTGTTGGGCGACACGGGTGAAGTGGCCATCCTCCATGTGCCGGAGCAGAAGGACGTGAGCGACTGGGCCCAGGCGGGCGGCACGCCGGAGGACTTCCGGGTGCTGGCCGCCCAAGCACCCGACCTGATCGGCTACCAGCTGGACCGGGTGCCGAATGCGAGCAAGGGCCAGCGGCTGGACGTCAAGGCCCAGATGGCCCTGGACGCCCTCCTGGATGACATCGGCCGCCTGCCTGTGACCCGTCAGGGCGCCTACCTGACGGCCTTGGGTAAGCGCATCATCACCTCGCCGGGCGACCTGCGGCGCCTCATCCGCGAGCGCCAGGCCGAGCGGGAACGCCGGGAGGCCGCGGCCCGGTCTGCGGCTGGTGAAGGGGCCACGCGCACCGACGAGGACAGCGAAGACGACTACGACTACCACACCCAACGGCCTTGCATTGCCGCCACGGATTTCGTCTTCCCCAGCGACGGCCCGCCCCGGGGCAACATCGGTTTCCACTTGTCCAAGCGCGTGGACGGGCTTTGGGTCCCCACCAAGCAGCTGGTGGAGGTGGAGTGGACACCCGACGGCCCTACGGCGCGCCGCGTGCTCTATGCCCAGCGCCAAGTGGGCGACAAAGAGTTGGCGCGCTTTCCCATGGAGGGAATGCCGCGCTGGAGTTTGGAAGAGGGCACGCCCTTCAGCATTAAGCAGTTCATCACGAATCCGGCAGCCTGCCGGCCCAACACGGCCGAGCTCTTCGCCCGGATCAGGACCCTCTTGCAGCAGTTCTTGTGGTATCCCGATCCGGGCAGTCTGTTCGTGGTGGCCATCTACGTGCTGCTGAGCTACGTCTTCGCCCTCTTTGGCTCCCTGGGTCTCTTGCACTTCAACGGCAACGCCGCCTCCGGCAAGTCGCTGTCCATGGACTTCATGGAGCGCCTGTGCTTCAACGCCCTGAAGACTGGCAGCATCACGGGCGCGGCCCTCTTTCGGCTGACTCACGCCACCCGGCCCACGCTGCTCATCGACGAGGCCGAGCGCCTGGCCAACCCGGGCCGCGACACGCCCGAGGAGGCCGTGCGCCTGATCCTCAACGAATCCTATCGCGTGAATGGCATGGTCATTCGCACGAATCCGGAAACCCTGCAGCCCGAGCGCTTCTCCACGTTCGGCCCCAAGTGCCTGGCCTCCATCAAAGAGCTGGACGCTGTCTTGGGCAGCCGGTGCATTGTCATTCCCTGCTTGGCGCCGGATCACAAAGTGGAGCTCGAGGACGCCATCCAAAGCGGCCCGCGGCTGGATCGGTTGTGCCAGGACCTGCGCAACCACTTGCACTGCTGGAATCTGTCCGTCTTTCCTCTCTTGTATCGCATCTACACTGAAGACCTTGTGGGCCAGTTCAAAGGGCTGAAGGGCCGGCAGCGCGAGATCTGGCTGCCTCCGATCACCCTCGCCCGTCTGGTGGACGCGGAGTCCTCTGCCGGCCAGATCATGGACGTGGAAGACCAGATCCTGGCCACCCAGGAGCGGATGGCCTCACTGCAGGAGAAACGGGCGCGCCTGGAGAACGAGCATGTGCTGGTCCTGTCGGCGCTGCGCGACATCCTGCTCGGCGACGACAGACGGCAATTCGAACTCCTCATGCACCCGCACAAATTCAATGTCACCAAGCTCTCCGAGGCCATTCGCGATATGCTGGTGACCTCCGGAGCGTGGTTCCCGAGCCGGCCCTTCGGGACCCGGCAACTGACTCGCATTCTCAGGAGCAACAACGTGGCCAGCGAGGCCGACCACACGCCGCGCGTGTCCGACGGGGGCCGAACCGTCCACGCCGTCCTCTTGCACGATCAGCGGGTGGAGGACGCCCTCCGGCGCCTGGTGGGTGGGGAGGAGATGGAGCTGGGCTTCACCGGCATCGCCTCGGGCATCGTGACAGATGGCACGGCACCCGTAGCCCAGGAGAACGCCCACGATGCCGGAGGGGACGATGACCTTCCCTTCTAGCCATCCATCGCCCACCCCTTGCGCGACCGGCGTCGTGGGCGGGTCTGCTGAAATCCGGAAGCATCCGCATCATCCAACCACTACTCATCAGGAGGACACGACCATGCATCACGACACTCGCACGACTCCCGCGGCCACGCCTGCGCTGGACGTGGAAGCCTTGTGCCATCACTGCCTGGACGGCTATCAGCGGGGCCTGTGCACGCCCCTTGAGGAGCTGGACCGGCTGGCGGCCCATCAACCCACAGAAGAGAGCCGGCTCGTCTTCCGACTGGGGTTCCAGGCAGGGCACGCATCCTTGCAGCGCCACCTCACGCACCACGACGCCTTGTACGCCCAGGGGGCGGCGGCTGTGGACTGGAATCGGGGCACGCAAGAGGCCGTGCGCCTCTTGACCAGCCGAACCGGAGGCCTGGCCGGTCTTCAGCGCGTGGAGGCACTGCACCAGGAACTGGCCCGCCGCGCGGACACGCCCTTCTCGGACGGGTTCCATGCCGTGTGGAATGCGGCGGAGGGACTGGTCGGGCAGGTCGAGGAGGCCTGTCATGAGCGCGACATGGTCCAGGAGATTCTTCACCAAGTCCGTTTGGCGCTGGACGACGCCGATGTGCCCCGCCTCTCCACAGAGGAGACCTCGACCGACCGTGCGGCCCTCAGGGACTTGGCGTGGCGAGTTCGGCGCCTGATCGCGGATCGTCACGTGACAGCGGAATCGTGCGTGTAAGATCGCGGCAGGCACATCCGGAAGGCGGAAAGGAGACGCATCATGCCCTCATCCTCGGCGGACACCGGCCCCATTGGGCCGGAGGCCAAGGCCTATCTGGACCAGCGCTTCCGGCGGGAACGCGAGCACGTGGCGCGCCAGCTGGACGCCCACCTTGAGACGCTGATGCAACGGCCGCCCGATCTCGCCATCCGCCGGCTGCAGGAGCACGTGGCCCAGCTGGAGCGTCAGGTGGGGGCGCTTCAGGACAATCAGCGGCGGGTGCATGCCCATCCACGGGACTGGGTGCCCCCCAAGCGCCGCGATGAGAAAGGGCGCCTCAAGGACGATCTCCTGCTCTCTGTGGCCAGCGTCTTTGCAGATGGCCACTGGACAAAGACAGAGCTCGCAAACGAGCTGGGCGTCCACGTTCGCACCCTGACCAGCTGGCTGCAGCGCAAGAAGGCGCCTCGCGACGCGGCCACGCGGGATGCGCTGCGGGCCTGGATCGCCCGCAACTACCGGGATCCGGACACCTAGCCCCGCGTCTTCGAGAGTCACAGGGCCATCCCGGCATCCGGTGGTGGCCTTTTTCATGGGGTTCTCCTTGGCGGAAATCGAGTCCATGTCCGCTTCCATGGGTGATACTACTGCCCTACCCAGAGCCCCTTCTGGCTCAGATGGAGTCCTACCCCACCACGATGTTTCACCCAACATCACACAGATCGGAAGGCTACCCATGAAACGTGCAGGTATCGGACAACCCACTCAAACGGAAACTGACCGGGAGCAGGTGGAGCGCCTCGTTAACGAGGCGCAGCAGATTCTGGAGATGACCAGCAATCCAGGGTGGATGTTCTACTTCGACCCCCTGCGGCAGACTGCTGCAGACGCACTGCGCAACCTGCTAACCGAAGATGACTCCTTGGAGATCTTCCGGCATCAGGCCACCCTGGAGGTTGCGCGTAAGCAAATGGCCGATTTGCGCCGGCCGTTCGAGGAATTGCGGCGATTGGATCCCGGGCACCCCCTGGCTGTGCAAGACCTGCCGTGTGCCGAAGTGTTCGATGTGACCCTGGCCCTCAGCCTCATCGTGCCCAATGGGGCGGAAGCCTTGATCGAGAATGACCGCCGGTCCAGAGCCGCACCTATGCTTCAAAAGGTGTTGGCATTGGTGAAACGAAGCGAGCGCGCGCACGCGGTAGACCAGGAGCTGGACTCCGGGGACGATAACGATGTGGACGCGTCATCGGGGTCAAGGCCGGGCTCCCGCAAGCTCAAGCACCCGTGGAGGGCAAGCTACTTGGACAGGAATTGAGTGCAGCTCGCGAACTGCCAATGCGTTGAACCGTGGGATCCGCGCCTGATGGAGCGGGCATTAAGCAAGACACGCCAATGGGCGCGCCAGAGGCCTTCCTTGCAAGGCCTCTGGCTGTTGATGGGCCCGGGCACCAGGGACGGATGCGGCCTGTGCAACCCGCCCAGCACGGTCGCCGCCGGGACCCCCGCCGTGGGCGGCGCTACCCTCTGTCTGGATGTTGGAATTGTCAGGTTTGGTGAGCGGTTGGTCCCGAAAAACGGGACCAAGGGACCAAACCGACCTAGATGGAGCCAGCCCATCCCCACCTCCGGTGGTCCCGTGGTCCCGTTTTTCGGGACCATTTGGAAAGCGTTCCCTACAAGTTCACAGGCCTCTTAGCTTTGCGGGAAGGATGTAAGTGAAATAAAGGGGGGGAGGGGGCTGCTGCGATGGAAAGGATGGGAAGGCGAAGATTCTCCCAAAAAAGAAGAAGGACTACGTCTTGCCGTCGGAGCCGTTCCACTCTTCGCCGCGCGAACGCGTGGCAGGCCCCCCCCCGGGGGGGATTTCTCCTTACATGCTTACAAGGCCCTTTCGCGTATGGGACAGAACCACCCACATGCTGCAGGCTGGGGCAGGATAGATGGGTAGGAAGAACCCGCGGATGTGCCGGTCATGGAGACGTGCCGGTAGAAGAAGGCGGAAGGGAGATTTCCGCGGGAGGGTGATGGAACTGCCGCGCAGGGCGGCGCTCCGAGAGTGGGATGCGGAAACTCAGTTAGTGGAAAAGAGATTGGCTTGGATTGAGCGGAAAATGAGCTGCTGAAGAAGGCGGGTAACCGAGCGTGCACCGCCCCGCCCACGGGCTCTTACCACAACCACCGCATTCGCCCCACTTGTCTGGGAATCCGCGGTGGCTGCGGGCCCGCGAGTCGGGCCATGGCTAGGCGATCCCTTGTACCAGCAGGCACCCACTGCGCGCGTCACCCGGTACCCTTGATGGGATTCCGAGTTGAGCTTGGAAGAGCGCTTCGGCCGAAGGCCAAAGGGTGTTCTTCGCGCAAACGCTCAGAGGGTTGGCATCAGACAGGATTGCCTGCGGCCCGAGAGCGTGTTTTCGCAAAGGCGTATATGGAAGGCTGCGCCGGAATTCGAAACGGACAAGGCACGGCCATTCTTGACAGGAAAGTTCCGCGTGTGGTCTCGCGCCCGCACTTCGGGGACACGCGCGCCCGAGGCAACACGACCAGCTACGGGCTGGAATTCTGGGCCGACGTTTATGAAAGCGAACACTGATTTGCTTGAATAGCGTCGGATGCTATACAAGCGAACGAGTGGAAGGCGTTCTCGCCGGCGCTGCCCACCGGGCGCCCCTGGCTTTCCAGGTGGACATGGCCGCCAAGCCAGCTTGATGGTTCCTGGGGGTTCGCGCCGCTTGACTGGACTCAGCGGATGGGCTACCCGCATTCTTCCACCCAGGTGCCTGGCCTCCATCCACCTCTCCGATGGACCGGACCACTAGGTCAGTGCCACAGGTTGGCCTTCCTGCACGCGGCCTTGAAGGCGGTCGTTGAGGAGTAAGGGACGAACTCAGTCATCTCCATCCACCGATCTGGTGATCGCTCTGCTCAACCTTTCTGTCATGGCGGGCGTGCCGGCCCTATTCCACTGCCCAATGTTCACAGACCGCCACTTCTGATACATGTGCTGGAAGAAATGCATAGAGATTCGAACTTTTCTATGCATGTTGTGACGGACATGTCTACAACGTGAGCACGACCATGACCACCCTGCCCAGCCTCACCGACCTGTCTCCCAGGCGCTTCGAAAGCCCGGCCCTGCTGCGCAAGCTGACCGCGGCCAGCCGCAAGCTGGCGGAGCTGAAAGGCGTGGCGGCCACCATCCCCAACCAGAACATCCTGATCAGCACACTGGGCTTGCAGGAGGCCAAGGACAGCTCGGCCATCGAGAACATCGTCACCACCCACGACGAGCTGTTCCGTGACGCCGCCTTTCCCGCTTCCGTCGCCCAATCCGCCGCAAAGGAAGTGCTGCGTTACCGCCAGGCCTTGAACGTGGGTTTCCAGCTGGTTACGACCCACGGCCTCTTGCTGACCAACCACCTGCTGCAGATCCAGGCCGAGCTGGAGCAGAACAGCGCCGGTCTGCGCTGCCTGCCCGGCACCACCCTGAAGAACAGCGCGGGGGAGACGGTTTACACGCCGCCGCAGGATCCCGCCGAAATCGTGCAGCTGATGGGCGAGCTGGAGCGCTTCATCAACGACGACAGCCTCTTCGACGCGGACCCGCTGATCAAGATGGCCCTGATCCACTACCAGTTCGAGAGCATCCACCCTTTCTACGACGGCAACGGCCGCACCGGGCGGATCGTCAACATGCTCTACCTTGTCAAGCAAGGACTGCTGGAGAACCCCGTGCTGTCCTTAAGCCGTGCCATTGTGCGCCACAAGGCCGACTACTACCGGCTGCTGCAGGCCGTGCGCGAGCGGGACGCCTGGGAGGAGTGGGTGGATTACCTACTGAGCGCCGTGGAGGAGAGTGCCACAGGCGCCATCGCCACCATCCACCAGATCAAGTCAGCCCTGCAGGACGCCAAGCAGCGCATCCGCGCGGGCTACCGCTTCTACAGCCAGGACCTGATCAACAACCTCTTCACCCACCCCTACACCAAGATCGAGTTCCTGATGCAGGATCTGGGCGTTTCCCGCCTGACGGCCACGCGCTACCTGGACGCCTTAACCGAAGGGGGCTTCCTGGAGAAGCAGAAGGTGGGGCGCTCGAACTTCTACATCAATCGGCGGCTGGTGGAAATCATCGTGAGCCGTGGGTAGCGGCGCACGTTGCGTTGTAGCGGCCGGGCAGCCGCCGGTCGAGCAATCCTGTTGGCGGAGATTCCTTGGAATTCTGATATCGTGTTAGCAGATTTCGTTTAAAAACTGCCAATAGGAGATCCCATGATCCCCCGCATGCTGGAGCGGCAAATCCCCGGGCGCCTGGGGGACGGCAAGGCGATTCTTGTGCAAGGGGCGCGTCAGACCGGCAAGACCACGCTGATCCGGAACCTGCTGGCGGGCCGGGAGAAGGTGCTGGCGCTGACCGGCGACGAAGCACTGACCCGCCAGCTTCTCACCGACCCGGACCTGGCCCGCTTGCGCGGACTGCTGGGAGGGCAGGCCGTGCTCTTCCTGGACGAGGCCCAGCGGATCCCCAACATTGGCCTGACCCTCAAGCTCCTGGTCGACCACTTCCCTGACCTGCAGATCCTGGTCACCGGGTCCTCCTCCCTGGAGCTTGCGGACCACGTCCACGAGCCGCTCACCGGGCGCAAGTGGGACTTCCCGCTTTTCCCCATTTGCTGGCAGGAGCTGGAGGAGCATGTCGGCGCGTTCGACGCCCGCCGCCAGTTGGAGCAACGGCTGGTCTACGGCATGTATCCCGAGGTGGTCAGCCGCCCGGGTTTCGAGCGGGACCTGCTGACACAGCTCTCCGGGGAGAGCCTCACACGCGACCTATTGGCGTACGAAGGTCTGCGCAAACCCGAATTGCTGGGACGGCTGCTGCAGACCCTGGCCCTGCAGGTGGGCCACGAGGTCTCCACGAACGAACTGGCGGGGCTGCTGCAAGCCGGCCGGGGCACCATCAACAGCTACCTGGACTTGCTCGAGAAAGCCTATGTGGTCTTCACCCTGCCACCCTTCCTGAGGAATCGACGGGACGAGATCCGCTCCACGCGGAAGGTCTACTTCTGGGACAACGGCATCCGCAACGCCCTGCTGGGCAGCTTCCAGCCGCTGGATCTGCGCACCGACACCGGTGCCCTATGGGAGAACTTCCTGGTCAGCGAGCGGCGGAAGCTCCTCGCCTATCAGCGGGTCCCGACCCGGCTGTGCTTCTGGCGCACGCATTCCGGCGCGGAAGTGGATCTGGTGGAGGAACGGGACGGGCGCTTGACCGCCTGGGAGTTCAAGTGGAGCCCCTCCAAGCGCGCACCGTGCCCGGTGGCCTTTCGGGAGAGCTATCCGGACGCCACGTTCCAGGTCCTTCACCGCGACAGCTTCCGGGACTTCCTCGTGGAAGACGCCCCGGCCCGCTGAATCCCCATAGGCTCCGGATATGACGGGTGAATCCGCCGAAATCTGTCGCTTTCGCCCATCGTTTCCGGAGGGTGGCTGCATCCAGACCGGATGTGGACCGAAGCTCTGGAATCATATGGCAAATGCGCTGTAAAACGTTTGATTCGCCCTATGATTTCGGGAATGCCCTGCCCCTGCGCGACCACATCGATCGCAGAAAATGAAACCCAGCCGAAGAACATCCTGATGAGCCCAGCCCCGCACTTCGCTCGCGTGCGCGATCGAGGCATTTGGGAGCCAAGCTTCAGGTCACTCCGCGAATGAATCCCGGCTTCGTGCCGAAAACGCCAGATCTACGTCCGAGATCATGCCAGCTCGCTCTAGGGCGGCTTTTGCGTGTCAAAGGGATCGCTTGCCAGCATGCGTTGTGCAGGTCCGAGATTCACGAATCCCGGACCTCCCCAGCGGTCGTTCCCGAGGCGATGGGATGCAAGCCGGCCCGATGCACCGGGGCTGGAATCTCCAGCGAGGCTCCTGCTGGCTCCGTTGTGAGACGCGGAGGGGGAAAGCGGACTCTTTGGTCGTCCGAGGGGGTGGATCTCCCAGAAAGGCTTCCAGGGTCCTTCCTGAGCATCCACGCCTGAACGCCAGCCAAGCCGTCACAGAGGGGCCGACCATCGCCTACGGCTGGAATCTCCAGCGAAGCGCCTGCGGGCTCCGTAGAGAGACGCGGAGAGCAAAGGCGGGCCAAGGGCCGTCCGAGGGGTGGCTCGCCCAGTGAGGTTCCCCAGGCTCCTTCCTGAGCATCCGACCTAGCACCGCCCTGGAGGGGCTTGTTTCGGATGGAGGGAGGGGGGGGGTGGTTTTTGGCAAAGCGGGAAGGCATACCCCCCAACAATGGCCCAAAGGGGTGTCTTTCCCCGCGAGCGGGTTTTTGAAATGGCCGCGGCGACGGCCGTGATACAATGCAGTCAGCACACCTAAGCATCAAATGGCTTCACGGGAGAAAGGATCCAAATCAGTAGAGCCCGTGCAAGCCGTCCCTCGGTCAAGCTGTGTGGCACGCGTACATTTAGGCGGGACCATCCGTGGGCGGGTTCAGGTGGTGGGGAGTCTGTTTCCCTGCCGCCAAACGGCTCCAGGAGAGCTCCCCAAACCATCAAAAAACGCGGGGACAGTGGCGCATAGGCAGGGTATCCACATCCCGTCCCGTCATCAAGCGACGCCCTCACCGCCGACTATCTCCGGAGGGACAGTGAAGCCGAACCGCACCGTGTTCTAGCTCTGTGTGACCCTCAAATGGGTCGAGCCGAAAGTATGGCGCCGGATCCTGGTGCCGGACGACGCCACCTTTTGGGACCTGCACGTGGCCCTCCAAAACGCCATGGGCTGGGAGGATGAGCACCTGCACAAGTTCCGGGTATCGCATCCGCAGACGGATGAATCACAGGAGATCGGCCTCCCCATTGAAGACCTCTTCGAGGATGAGAAGCCTGGTCTCGTGGGATGGGAGGTCCCGCTGCGGAAATACTTCCAGCACCCGGGCAACCTGGCAGAGTATGACTATGACTTCGGGGATGGCTGGGAGCACGAGATCGTGCTGGAGGCCATCAGCGAAGTCGCTCCCAGAACCCGTCTCCCCCGCTGTCTGGACGGGGCCGGCGCGTGTCCGCCAGAGGATTGCGGCGGGGTTTCGGGGTATGAGAACTTGCTGGCAGTCTTGGGGGATCCGAACCACGAAGAACACGAGAGCATATTTGAGTGGCTGGGTGGCACGTTTGATCCCGCCGCGTTCGATCCCAAAAGGATCCAGTTCGACCATCCCCGCCTCCGCCTATTGCAGTTGATGCGGGACCGGAACTCCTGAGTGATGCAGACGGGCTGGGGGCACTGGGCCGCCGATTCCATCGAAGGCTCATTTTCCCCCGGTAACCAGGTGCGGATTTTACTGACTGTGTGAGCGTGCTTCCAGGTTCACTTGCCACTGGCTGCGTGAATCGGGCGCGGTACAAGACGTGCGAGCCCCAAGTTCATCTACACAGGTTTTCCTGCCGGGCTTCCAGCCAGTTACTCCTTCACCTGGACGCCCATGATCAGGCGGACTTCGTGCGTTGTATCCCCCAGGTCGGCTTCATCCAGCCGCCAGCCCGCACCCAGTGCCATCCAGAGGCCGTCCCCGCCGTGAGCCAACGTAGGCCCCAGGAACAGGCTCTCCTCGCTGGCGCGCAGCTCCCCGCCCAGGCGCAAGTGGTCCAGCAGGGGAACGCTGAGCCCGGCAGCCAGCTCGAACTCCGTCTCATCCTCATCGAATTCCACGACGGGGTTCACGGCGAGGTCAATCGGGCCGAAGGTCTGGGAGAGGAGTAGCTTTGCTTCCCAGACCGTCTCGCTCAGGGTGCTGTTGTTCTTGTGCTCCAGATAGAGGATGGGATGGAGGAAGGCCTGGGCATCCGGCAGAAGCCGGTAACGAAAGCGAACCTTGAATCCATCCCAGTCCAGCGGGGCACCCGGCGTCCGTGAGAACACCTGGTACACGGCCGCGTCCAGACGGTCGGACATGCCGATCTCCAGCTCGGCCTGGTGGACCGTCTTAAGGTTGGTTTCCCGCTTCGCCCAGTCTGGGCTCTGCACGGTCAGATAATGCTCCAGCTCCGCTTCACCCGGCTTCATCATGGCCGAGCCATAAGTCCAGACCCAGGGGCGCTGGTCGGCCCAGGTGTTCGTTGAGAGCATGAGTGCCGCAGCAGCGAATGCCAAGCGCCTGATCGTCATGTTGTCCTCCGATTGATAACCATGTCGCGGCGGGGGCTGCCATGCCGCTCCACCACGATCCCCAACGTGTTAAAGTTAGGAGAGACAAACAAAAGTAGGACGGGATGAGATTAAAAAAGACGGCCGCCCCCGCACCTGGATTCAAGGGGACGGCCGCCGAAGCGGAACGCACTGTGGAAGATGGAACATGGTACAGGGGTGCCGGGTTCCCCAGGTAAGTAAAACGGGCCGACCCTTTCTAACAGTCTGGGCGAGGTGGGCGGCCTATTCGCTGATTCGCCAAGCGCAGTAGACGCAGGCGTTTGGGCGCGGGCGGCTGGTGTCGTAAGCGACGCCGTCCAGGGCGGCGAATACGTGGCCGGCGATGCGGACAATCCAGCGGCCCTGGGCGCCGGGGCTGGCTAGGAAGGTGTCCACACGCAGGCGGGGCTGGCCGGCGACGGCCGGGTAGGCGTGGCGCGTGGCGCGCGCCTGCAGCCAGGCGGCGATGGCCTCCTTGGGCGTGCCGCGGCCGCAGCGCCGGCCCAGGGCGGCGAGCTCGTCGTAGACCTGTTCGTAGGGCGTGCTGGTGGCGATGGCGCAGGCGCGCACGGCGCAGTCGTTCTTCTGGCGGGGCCGGCGGCTGGTGGCGCGGCCGCCGTCGGTGGCGAGGAACGTGCTCATCGGAGGTCGGTTCCGTTGCTCGTGCGGGTGAGGACCATGCAGCGGGGATGGTAGCCGACAGCCGTGACATCGATAACGGCGGTCCAGAAGCGGCTGATCTTGTCGACGCGGTCGAAGTAGAGGGTTGGCTTGTGGCGCCAGGTAATCTGGAGGCCATGGGCATCCGGGTTTGCAGCCACCAGCAGGCGCCTGACGTCGGCGAGTGTGGGCTGGGGTGGCGTGGGCTTGGCCACGGGAGGGAAGGCCTGCCTGGCTGCAGCCTCGCGCGCCAGGAGGGCTTGGGCTTGGCGGGCGGTCATCTGGGTGAAGTCAGGCATGGGTGGTCTCCAGTCGCTGGCTGCGCGGCGGGCCGAGCAGGCTGGTGGCCAGGGTCTCGTTCTCGTGCTCGGTGCTGGCCCGTGTGCAGGCGGCGGCGAGGGCGACCTCGCGCTGGAAGCGGTCCTTGTCCAGCCAATCGAGGCAGCCCAGCTCCAGGCGCATCCAGCCTTCGACCCAGCGGGAGGAGAGGTCGACCCAACCTTGCCGCGCGAGTTCTTCTTTGATCATCTGCTCGTACATGGGGATCTCCTTTGCGGGCCGGGCCGGCCTTGCGGCCGGCGCGGGGCTTGTGTTTGCTGGGCTTAGAAGTTGAAGTCGTGGTGGTGGTGGTGGCCGGCGCAGAGCTGGCGGCCCTGGTTTTGGGCGAGGCCGGTCTCGATCCAGCGGCCGTTCTTGCGCAGGGTGAAAACGGTCACCCGGGCGAGGTTGCTGGGCTTGATCTCCCAGCGCTGGGTGCTGCTGGTGTGGCCGCAGAATCCGCCGGGGGAGAAGTGCAGGGCGTCGGGCTCGCCGGAGCCCGCGCCGTTCAGCAGGCGGGCGTCCCCGTCTTTCATGGCGAGCTTGGTGCGCGCCGCGTTGATCTGGATGACGTAGCCGGCGTGGCAGTCGCAGTAGCCGCTGCGCGTGACCGGGTCGCCGACCTGGACCTGGGCGGCGAAGGAGTCGTGAACCAGCCGCTCTTTGGCGCGCAGCTGGCTGAAGGTGCTTTGCGCGCGCGCCGCAGCCTGTTGGTAGTCCGCCCAGTCCGCCTTGCTGTGATTGTGGTAGGCTAGGGCGGCTTCCAGGCTCAGGCGCTTGGCTTCGGCCAGTTCGGCCAGCAGGGTCTGCAGCGGCGTGGCGTTCTGTGTGTCCGTCGTGTTCTGGGTGTTGGCCTTGGTCGTCATGCTGTCTCTCCTTTTGTGTTGGGCATAACTACGCAGACACACTTTCCAGATGCAAGTTAAACGTGATAAGTCTTTAGACTTATTTAAAAACTTGAAACAGTCAAAGACTTAGTTAAATGGGAATAAACGAAAGGCGCTCTTGTCGGAGCGCCTTTTAGGGTTTTCGATGGATGTTGCGGGTCATCTGGGCAGCCTGCTGATGGTCAGTCCTGATGCCAAGCAGACACCCGTGATGTGGGGATTGCCCTCTGTTTTGACCAGCCAGTGGGCGGCATCGACAAAGGGCTGGAGGTCCATGCCCTATGCCTGCCTACCGGTTTTGGCGGTGAAGGCCATGAGGGTGGCGGTGGTCTTGGGATCCAGGTCGAGGATGAGGGTCCCGAAAATGGCGCCGGTTCCGGTCTGCGTGACGAGGAAGCGGTTCATAGGGTGCTCCTGTCAGTTGGTCAGTTTGGAAACGAACTCGCCGTCCTCATCGCGAACGTCGATCGTGCAGCGACCGGAGCCCATGGGGTCCAGGACGACCGTGTAGGTCCAGCCCTCGGTCTCGCCCGATGCCAGCTCGGCCGCGGCTTTGCCAGCTTCGGCCTGCGTGTGGAAGACCCACGTGGGTGCGTTGGTGAGCAGCAGCATGGTCGGGCTCCTTTCGGTCGTCATGGGTCTATCTCCGGTGCGAGGGATTGGTGAAGCTGAACTCTTCGTATCCGGCGGCAAGTAGGCGCTCGGCCTCGGCCATCGTGACCACCCAGATCAGCTCGTCTTCGCCCATGAAGAAGCGGCAGGCCTGGGGGACGCGTGCAGCGAAAGAGACCGCCAAGGCCGGGCTGGAAAAGCGACCCAGGATGTGGGGGGTTGTGTTGATGGCGTCCTGGGTTTCAAACGTAGTCTTGTGCGTCATGGTGTCACTCCCTTAGTGTTGGGCATAACAACGCAGATACGTTAGCGTTAGTCAAGTTTAAAGCGAAAATAAAAAGGTTGTTTAAATAGCTAGAAATGCCAGAGAAAGAATAATCGAAAATAAGTGGAAAAGACGCCATTGGGCGCCTTTTCCGGGTGTGACTGTGGAGATTTCGGTTTCGATTCCTGATCCAAGGCGGAACCGCTCACGCCTCTTGGCTGGGCGCAGCATGCGGCAGCTTGGCCTCCAAGCACCCCGCCACCAGCTCCACCCCCTGCTTCAGTTCCTCCAGGCGCCCCATCACGGCGCCCATCTGCTGCTGCAGGTCGGGATCCTGGCCCAGCTGCAGGAAGGCCTGCTGGAGGACGGTCTCCAGGCGGGTCAGGCGCTTGCGCGCCCCGTCCAGGTTCGTTTTGCCATCCGCCAATTGCCCAGCCACGAAGGCCTTCACGTCCCAGGTCGGCTTTGCCATGATCATGTCTCCTTGTCTTTGGGTTGTGGGTGTCGGTTACTTGTGGGCCCGGCCCAGCTCAAAGGCCGCGCGCAAGGCGTCTTTCAGGTTCCAGACCCCGACTTCGTGGAAGTCCAGGGCGTCCATGTGGCGGGCCTCCAGGGTCCTAATCCCGCAGTGGAGGTGGGCCAGGGCGGTAAGGCCCGCGTCGATGGCCTCTTCGCGCGCGTCCGGCTGGGTGGCGGCAGCCGGCGCTTGCCAGAGCTTCGCCGCGGCCGGGAAGCCGATCCACTCGCCGTTCGTGCCCAGGCCGCGGTTGGCCATCTCGTCCCTGGCAAGCTGCACCGTGTCCAAACGGTCGGTTGCGAGGAGCTGGATCAGCTTGGTCTTCAAGAGCTGCATGAAAGCGGCTTCGTCTTCGCCCAGCAGGTTGACCAAGCCTTTTCGCGTCATCTTCGTCATGGGTCCGTCTCCTCGTTTGGTGGGCATAACTACGCGGAATGACTTTCCGAAGTCAAGTACGTGTAGCTTTATTTAAGAAGGAGATAAGAAGAGAAAAGACCTTTCGTGATCGAACAGGATCCCAAAGAAAAGCCCCCCAGGGAGGGGGCTTCACGTCTAGGTGGTTACGAAGACCCGGTTTAGTCCCGCCGCCCTTCAATGGCAGTCCGAAGCTCTTCATCCGCCACATGGGCGTAGATAGCGGTCGTCTTGGGGCTTTCGTGGTCGAGGGCTAGTTGCACCAAGCGCAAGTTGCCCGTCTTCTTCAGCAAGCTGGTGGCAAAGGTGTGGCGCAGCAAATGCGGGTGGACGGACCGCTGCAGGCCCGCCAGCTGGGCCCAGCGGGAGAGCAAGCGCCGGATCTGGCGATCGGTCAGGGCCCCGCCCGTGGAGGAGACGAAGAGCGGGGCTTCCAGATCCCGCGTGCCCGCGATTCCCGCCAGCAAATCCCGGGTCTCCGTGGGCAGGAAGCGCGAGCGCCTCTTGCCTCCCTTGGCCGTCACGCGCACGCGCCGGCCGTCTCGGTCCACGTCGCCCACGGTTAGAGCCGCGGCTTCGGAGACGCGCAGGCCCGTATCGAGCAAGAGGCAGAAGAGGGCCCGGTCCCGGGCGTGGGTGGGTTGGTCCACGCGCTTGGCCAGGGTCTTGCGCAAGGCCTTCTCCTCGGCCTCGGACAGGCAGTCGGGCGCGGGGCAGACGGCGCGCGGGGCGGGCAGGCGGCGCCACTCGGGGCCCTGGGGCAGGCCGGCGAAGGCCAGGAAGCGCCCGATGAGGTGCTGGGCGCGCCGGCGCGTGACCGGGGCCCGGTTGCCCGCGGCCACGGCATGCAGGAGCGTGGAAGTGCCCGCTGTCTCCCAGCTCTGGCCCAGGCCGGTAAGGAGCCGTTCTTGGCGGAGGAGCTCGGTGCGATACGCCGCCAGGCTGGCGGCGCTCAGGCCCAAATCGGCCAGGTGGACCAGGAAGGCGTCGGTGGTCGGGTGCATGAATGGGGTCCTTTCTTTGTGTCCGCATGCGGGGAGCCCGTGATCCGGCAGTGTTTTCCTGCCGCTGGAGCTACCCCCGGGACCAGGATGCAGAGGGAGTGGCGGGAAGTCAAGTCCATGATCCGCTTGATATTTCTCTGCACAGCCGGGCTGTGAACGGCGGAACCGACGGGCGGATCAAAGGTGGCCAAAGGCGGGAACGGGTCACTGCACGTGGGCGAGAGAGGGGCAGGGATCCAGGTTGAATGGAAAGATGCGCGGGAAGGGGGTACACGGGCGGTCCAGGGTCTCGCCCCATTCCCGTTCAACCCGTATGTTGAGCCCTCTTTGAGGGGTTCGCGAAGAAAGAAAGGAGACCCTGTGCCCGTTACCGAGGCGGAGATCCAGGTAGGCCTGGTCGTGTACCTGGATCAGCAGCGCTTGCAGGGCCGGCGCGATGTGTGGGCCACCCTGGGGTCGCGGCGCATCAAGGTCCGGCCCCATGTGTGCGTGGCCGTGGAGGGCGATCTCTCGGCCTGGACGCCCCTGACCAGCCGCTGGCGCTCCGAGCGCCTGGCCATTTCGGCCGGCTGGCGCGTCGGGGGCGATCGCGCCTGGCGCGGGGGCCGTTCCTACCTGTACGACGGGGCCTGCGTGGTGGTGGGGCCCCGCGCCGCCATGGCCGAGGCTTCGTGGCAGCATGCGGCACCGGTAGACCTACATCCAGCCGTGTCGCCCGAAGGCTGTGCCCAGATCCTCTTCGCCGTGGAGCGGGCGCGCAGCCGGCGCCAGATGGGACACGCCCTGGACCTACGCGCCGATCGCATCCTGGGCCTTCCGGTGGGCGGTGGCCCCGTCTGGGGTCCGCGCCTGCGGTGAGACAAACTCGGCCTGCCTGGCCAGCGCGTTTCATCTCGTTTCTTCCTCGTTCCTCCTATGTCCTCCCGCGTTCTGGGACCTGCCCTCCTCCCTTCCCATCCTGATGGACAACCTGCAAGGAGTCCGCCATGTCGTTTCTCTGTGTCGAAGCCGCGCTGTTCCCGGAGCTGACCGCCCAGGGCGCCCAGGGGGACGCGCCGTCCCATGCCGTGTCGTACGTCGGCAGCAAGAGGAAGCTCCTGGACTGGATCGTCGAACAGATCCCGGACGGCACGACGAGCGATGTGGACGCCTTCTCGGGCGGCTCGAGCGTCGGCTACCGGCTGAAGAACGAAGGCCTGGCCGTCCACGCCAATGACAGCCTCCACTGGCCCTTCCACATTGCCCGGGCCGTGGAGGTAAACCAGAGTGAGACGCTGGACGAGGACGAGATCGCGGCGCTATGCGAAGACAACCCGGACGCGGGCTCCTTTGTGCGAGATACCTACAAGGGCCTCTTCTGGAAGCCCGAGATCCATAGCGCCATTGACCACGTGCGGGCCATTGTGGACGAGTAGACCGCGACTTCGGCGTGCAGACGCGCACGGTGCATTTCTTGTCGCGTGGCGAGAGCTTCCTTATGTCGCTGGGATTTGCACTGGCGCTGGCCACGCTGTCCTCAGAGCGTGGCCGGGTGAGTCACTGTTCATCGACGAGGGATTTGGCAGCCTGGACGCCGACATGCTTAACATGGTGATGGGGGCGTTGGCCGACTGCAGTCCCAGTGGCGTCGAGTTGGTGTCATCTCGCATGTCCACGACATGGCCGAGCGCATCGGTACCCAGATCCGTGTGGAGCCCATGGGGCGCGGGCGCAGTCGAGTGGTCACAGTGGCATGAACCGATGGATATCGTTCCAGCGTCGAGCGCTCCACACGGTGCAAGGCTGGTCCGCTTCACTGGTAACCGGGGCTTTCTGTCCACGTCCTCCATCACAACAAGGAATCAATCCCTGAGTTGAAATCGGTCATTTCACCAGCAGCACCTTTTGTGTCGCACAGCCTACGGGAGTTTCGAGGCGCACTAGGTATACGCCGCTGGCCATCCTGGTGCCGTTCAACAACACCGTATGCTCGCCGGCCGCAAGGGGCTGGTCAAGTAGTTCCAGGACATGCTGGCCTTTCAGGTTGAACAGAGACAAGCGGATGGGGCCCGCTTGGGGTAGACTGAAACTCACTTGAGTGCTGGGATTGAAGGGATTTGGCGCGCATGGGTGCAGTGTCATTGTCCAGGGGCGACCGGTATCCACATCTTTTGCTTTGGGCAGATCTGTTGTCGATGCTTCCAACAGCGCGGTTAGGAATTCCCGCGAAGCATCCAGATCCACGAATTTCAGTGGAAACAACAGGAGGTCGACGCGATAGGGCTCCAGGTACGCCGCTGAGGCAAGGAGACCGTCGAACTGATCGTTGCCGCTTCCCGCCAGCACACCGGCGTGAGACCACTGTTCCAGGACCGGAATGGAAAGGAAGAAGGGCTCTTCAGAGCTCGTGACATGCAGGTTTCCCCAAAGCGGGTCTTCCACTTGCGCGCTCCAGGGCGGGGCGAGCATGCCGCCCTGACCGTTTGAGGGATTCGGCATTGGTATCTGTACCACTATGATGTCTTCGGCGTCAGCGGGATCCCTTGGCAGTCCCATCGTGGTGTTCACGGGTGAGTTGCTTGAGAGCACCAAGCGGCCCCCAGTCTCCAGGAAGTGAAGGAGGTCAACAGGACGAAAGGTCTGGAAGACCGCTGAACCGTCGTCGCGCCAGTCCACATCGATCCACAAGGCCGCGTGGTTTTGCAGGATGCTGCGGTCCAGCGGGTCGTTATCGATCCCGGTGGTCCGCCAGGTGAAATCCAACCCCGCCGAGGCAAAGAGCTCGACGAACTTCTGCCGAGTGACGCTGGTGTCGGAATCGCCCAAGCCGTGACTCACATGTGCCACCAGCCAACCCTGGTCATGGCCGGCTGGGATGGCTGACACCCAGTCGAATTGGGGAGTCAGAACATTGCCGTTGGACTCACTGTGTACGCGGAACATGTACCGCTGGAGGTTCTCGAGGTCTGAAATGTGCGTGACCCTGTTGTTGAGGACTCTTAGTGTGTCCGTGTCAAGAAGGCAATCAGGTGGCCAGCAATAGCCCTCCCCGCTCGGTTGCTCAGGCATCCGGCCATAGACGATCCTCACAACGGGCGTGCTGCAATAACACGAGATGTCGACACATCCATCGCCGGGTACCAGGAACAGGCGAGGCGCGGTGAAATCGAGTTCCCGGGCCGCCCACTGACCGCCCCACGTGGTGGTAAGACGGTAGCGCAGTGAATCGCCCGCAGCATAGGATGCCACATACTCCAGCACTTGAATACTATCCGCCAGCAAGACGGTTTGGCCGTTCCGCAAGTTCACTCGCTGAAGACGATAGCTGGCCGGAGGGGCATTTGTTGCGGGCGTCCAATGAAGACGCAATTGTCCGGGGATCACAACCTCGCTGGCCAGGCTTGGCGCTTCCGGCACATCCACCGGCAGCTGTGCCAGCTCGGTTGCGGCCAGACGCAGTCGCTGATCCAGGGAACTGAAATCGAACAAGTCTGGGTCAATTTCTTCCAACGGGGTTTCCTGGGGATGGGCCGCGTCATGGATGTCATCTCCCATGACGATTGCAAACCAGGCTTGGAGAGTCTCGCCAGGCGCGAGCACCGTTTGAGGGCGCCCCAGTGAGTCCACTCCGTCAGGAGTCCCCAAGGGGCCGATACTGATGAGGCCGCGGACATCCTGCCCAGTGACTGGGAAATTCTCAAATGCGCTGATCCAAGATCGTTCGGCGATCACTTGGCCTTGCTCGTTGTAGATGGGCTGTGGGGGAATCGTGCCCACTACTCCATAGAAAGGTGGGTCGATTTCTCCGTTGCCCATCAGGGAGTACTTGTGTCGGTCCGCCAGAGGAACGCGCGTAGTGTCCTGCCAGGCCAATCCCAACTCCGGATGCTCGCGGTAGTAGCGCCAGAAGGGTCCATACGAAATACCCTCGTACCAATGCATGTACCAGTTGATGCTGTGCGTTGCCCCTTGCTGCCCCTTTGCCAGAATAGCCATGGCGTGAGGATAGATGATGCCCCCCTGACCTCGACCATCGTTGTCAAGGAAGACCATGGCACTAAGGCGTGTTCCGTCCTCTTCAAGAATGGAGCGGCTCAGGATAAGATCGTCGTTCCACAAGTTGTCGTTTGTGTCGTCGCGCAGACAAATGTCGGCGTCGACGAACAGACCGGCATAGGGGCTACGCAACACGTCATCGCTGATGCTTTCGATGTCATAACGAAGGAGCAGGATCTGTCCAATGTCCGGCTCCGTCATCCATTGGAAACTGTGCTGAGTGACTGAAATCCCCAACGGCCGATGATCGCCATCGTCCACATCGAAGTGCTGCCCGGTCTGCCAGTCCGGATAGTTCGCCAGCGTGTCCGTGTAGTGAATGATGAACTCCTGGTCCGCCAGGGCCTCGGAATGGAAAATGGATTCCCCTTCGCAAGTTGTGGCGTCTGACAGGCGCGAGCGTTCCTCCAACGCCCCGCTACAAACAAGTCCCGGGTAAAGCTCCCCCGCGTGGCCATCACCGCTTTCCTTGGCCACAGATACGCGTGGGGTCCAGCTGCCATCCGAATTCTGTAGAAGCGCACCAACCCACAATCCAGCCTCGTACAAATAGTTCGAGCCCGATCTGCTTGGATACTCCAGCCGAGGCCATGTTTGGCCTGGGTGGCACGGCATTGCCCAGAGCGTGTCCTTGCTGCCCAATAGGCCGGTCGTGGTCAGGTTGAGATCGAAGGCTCCCATATGGTGTAACCGGTTCCGGAGGCAGAGGGGCGATTGGGCAGCGGCCTGATATGCCATGCTGAGAATGAGCAAGACCAGAAAGTGATACATGATGCCTCCATCATGCCGCATCGGACAGCGGCTAGCCTATCAACTCAGGGAATCGTCTATTATCAGAGATAGCTTCTGTATTTGACCTGCCCCCGATGCTTGTACCACTCGATAAGTTAGGCCACGGCCCCGATGGGCGGTAGCTGAATCGCTTCCGGCGCCGGTGGCCGGTAGCCCAAAGAACTGTGCGGCCGCACCGTGTTGT
>JBAYTZ010000021.1 GCA_041675285.1 Candidatus Delongbacteria bacterium | reverse complement strand
GTGGTCGATCTCGCCCTTCTGCGCCATCAGGGAAAGCGGCGCGCGCATGTCGGTTTCCATGAGCAGCAGGCCCTCGCCCTCCGAGTCGTTGGGCTTGCCCAGGTGCGGCAGGGCCGCCAGGCGGCAGGCCTTGCCCGCCGCGTAGGTGGCGCGCACCTTTTCGACGCGGTTGTAGGCGCTTCCTTCCGGGCAGCGGTTGTTGCTGCTGCCGAAGATCAGCCCCAGGCCGGGCTCGTTGCGCATATGGATCAGGTTCTCCGTTACCAGCACAGTCTGCTGGCCCACGTTCCACTCGGGACAGAGCTTGGAGACGTTGGGCGCCGACTTGGCCAGGAGGCTCTCCTGGACCTTCAGCGCGGCGTAGCGCCCTGCCACCGCACTGGTGATGCGGTTCCAGTAGACGGTCCCGGCCATGTCCGTGTAGCGGGCCTCGCCCACCGGGATCACGGCGTTGGGGTCCGCCACCGTGGCGATGAGCGCCTGGATCGTCGCCACGTAGGTGGAGACCTCGGCCGCCGTCGGCTTCAGGGGATCGGCCACCACCATGCGCGGAACGTCCAGGAAGGCGAAGCGCTCACCCAGGTTCGACGTGACCATCGTGTTGCAACTGGTCAGGATGGCCGCCCAGAGCGTAAGCGTGTCCGCGCCCACGAAGTGGACCCAATTGACATCCGTGAAGTCCTCGCTGGCCGTGATGCCCGCCGTGTAGTCGCCGTTGGCCAGGGTCAGGCCATCGTTACCGCCCGCCAGGGGGGCCGCGGTCTTCGCCGCCACCAGCCCGCCGGCGCCGATGGTCGCCTTCACCAGGGACTGGCCGGCGTTGATGGCCGCCACGAGGCCCGCGTTGGTCGTGCCCGTGAAGGCATGGACGACGTCGGTGTCCGGGTCGACGATCTCGATCGTGCGATCGCCGGCATTGGCCGTGATGGAGATGCTCACGCCGTTCCACCAGACGCCGGGGTAGTAGCCATCGATGGTGAAGGCCGTGCCGGTCGCCCCGGGAATGGACATGGTCGCCTTGGCCATGGCCGTGCCCGCCAAGCGCAAGGCATAGATGACCGTGGAACCCGCGTCCAGGCGCTCCAGGATGGCCTGCAGCAGTGGGCCGGACTTGAACAGGTCCAAGGCGCTGCGCTTGTCGCTGATGATGTAACGCGTCAGCTTGTCGCCGCCACCCGCCGCGCCGGCCACGCACTCGACGGCCGTCGGCTTCTGACTCATTCCCGCCTTGCCCGAGAAGTACTCGGTGTAGACGTCCTTGATGATCTTGCCCACGATGCCTCCCTACTGCTTCTTCGCCGGAGCCGCGAGCCACGCGGTCACCAGGGCCTCAAACTCCACCGGATCCACGAGTGCCGTCCGGGTCAGCCCGTGCTCGGCCAGGACGCCCGCCGCCACCGGCGCCGGGACCTTCAGCCGCTTGATCACCGTGGCTGCGCGCTGCTGCGTGAACTGCGCCGGATCCCCTTGCCCGCCGCCGCTCGCTTCCGTCCCTTCCTGGGGCTTGTCCTTTTCGCTCTTCATGCCGGGCTCCTAGTTCAGTTCGATGCTCTGGGAAATCGTCTCGATCAGCGGCGCGCGCTGGACTTCGTCCACCATTTCCGCCCAGACTTCCACGTCCAGCGTCCGCTGGGCCTCGAAGGGCACGCGCGTCAGCAGCGGACCCTGGTCGTTCTCGCCCAGGAAGCGGATGCGCTCCAGGTGGACGGGCGTGCTGGTCGTCGTGTCCACCAGATCCAGCGCCTGCCCATTGGCGTGAAGGCGCAGGAACGCCTGCACCGTCCCGGACACCTTGTCCAGGACAGTCGCGCCGCTTTTGCCGCTCATGGCCGCGCTGCGCAGCGTGAGGCGCAGGGTCAACCGGCGCGCCCAGGCCTTGTGGTAGACCCACTCTTGGGCCCCTTCATCCCACTCCTTCACGTCGTAGCGGCCCGTCCCCTTGCCCTGCACCCGTTCCGCCGTCTTGGTGACCATCAGATAGGGCCAGGGCTCGCCGGCCTGTGTCCACGCCAGCTCGTCCTTGAAGACGTGCAGGACCGGATTCAACATCACCAGGTGCTCGGCGAAGGCGCGCTCGACGATCATGACAGGTGCTTCTCCACGGCTGCGAAGGCCAGATCCACCGCGTGCTGGACCGTCACAGGCGCCATTGCCACGCCCATCAGCCAAGCCGGCTGCATGAAGGGCTTGGGCTTGGGATGCACGTAGAAGTAGGTCCGCGACTCGCCCTGCGGGATCTTGTGGCGCACCAGCCATTCCCTGAGGCCCGGCACTTTCTCGACCTTGACGAAGTGTCCTACCGTGCCGAACTCCACGGGCGCCGCGTACTCGGATGGCGTGCCGACCAGCACTGTCAGCGGCCCCAGCACCAGGATGTGGAGGGAGGCCCTGAGCGCGCCCAGGTCGATGGCGCCCTCGTCCGTCAGGCTGCGCTTGGCTTGGGTCTGCACGACCTTGGCGATCTCCAGAATCGCCAAGGCCAGGCTGCGCGCCAGCACCGACGGGAAGGCCGCCAGGAGTTTCTGCGTCTTGCCCAGTGCCTTCTTGTCCAGCAGCATCGTCACGCCGTCGAGCATCACACGCTCCCGTGCAGCTGCTTGGTGGACAGCTCCAGGTGCGTCACGGTGCCGAAGAGATTCCGCGACACGACATCCTCGACCTGGTAGCGATGCCCGCCGTGCGTGAATTCGTCGCCCTCCGCCACCACCGTTTCCGGTCCCACCAGCACGAGCAGTTCGTGCCCCACCTGCAGCAAGTCTTCGGGTGCCTTGGCGGTCAGGACGGCCGGGACGGCGACGGGGGATCCGAACTCGGGTGCCGGATCCCCCGCAAAGCCCGAGGCGGGGGGGGCTTGGCGCTGGCGGAGCTGGATGACGTCGCCCGTCGATGCGAGCAGGCGCGCCACATCTGCCAGGGCCAGGGTCGCCTCGGTTGCCGTCAAATGGCTCATGTCGTCGCCGTATCCGTTGTGACCACGGATCCGCGTTCAAAGAGCAGGGACTGCAGGGCCGCTTGGCGATCCGCCTCGCCCATCTCCACCAGGCGCTGGTACTCGCCCTGGGCGTGGGACAAGAGTTCGCGCCAGGCGCCGGCGGACCGCGTTGTGTCGATCTCGATGGCGCCCGCCTTGAAGCTCGGGCGCCGGGCGGCCTTGGCGATCTCGATCCGGCAGCAGGTGGGCGTCGCGGCCAGGAGCAGGAGCTCCAGGTCCAGGTCCGACAGCGCCGGCGAGAACGTCTCCTGGTCCGTCTCCATCCCGTAGGCCAGCTCGAAGTCCCGGTTCAGCAAGGCCAGACCCCGCTTCAGGGCATTGCGCAGTTGGTCGGTCGTCAGGTCGACTTCATCCGTCGCGACGAGCTCGCCGCGAAGCACCTGGATCAGCTGCGTGACCGTGGTCGCCATAGGTCAGCTACCGCCGGCCACCGGAAGCGGTCCGGGTCGTCTTCCGTGCAGGGGCAGACGGTTCAGCCAGCGCGCCCGTCGCCTCGTCGGCGAAGGGATCGGGAGGCTGCAAGGGGTCTGCCCCGGCGTCCTCGTCCTCTTCGCCACCCTCCACGTGCAGGAGAGTCACGCCGGCGAGGGCCGCATCATCCAGCGCGCCAGAGACCGAGGTGTCAACTGGGCTGGACAGGTCGGCAGCCGGCTCGCCGATCGCCGTGCCAGCGCCGGCAATCCCTGCGTCACCCGTGGCATCCGTGACAGCCGTGGCGCCAGCGTGATCCACGCCGTCGGCTTCGAGCAGCTCCGTAATCTCCACCAGATCCGTCCGCGCCGCTACCTCGGGCGGCACGCTCTCCGGGTAGCAGACGGGCCGGTCCACGTGCAGGACGTGTTCGCCGATCACCACCGTCGAGGTCCTGGCCTTCACCTGGAACATGAGTCCTCCGTGAGAGAGAGGGCCGGCCGAAAGCGCACCTCCGGCCGGCCGCGTTGTCCACGTTCTCGGGCTACGCCGAGATGGTGACCTTGAAGACCAGGTCGGGGCGCGTGATGCCCATGGCGCACTCCTGCCAGGTCAGGAAGCCCACCTTGAAGCCCTGCTTCTGCGGGTCCACCTGCAGGGCCGTGCGGATGGCGTACTTGCCCACCTCCATGTCCGGGATGAGGATCACCTCGTCCGTCTTCATGGACGCGCTGTTGATCAGACCCGCGCCCTGCAGGCGGTTGAGGATGCCCTTCTCGACGAACTCGCGCCGCGATTCGGGATCCAGGTTGAAGTCCTTCAGGTCGATGATGCGGCTGCCGCGGATCAAGAGGAAGCGCGGCGTCAGTTCCAGGTCGTTGATGCGCCCGATGGCCGTGAAGAGCGCCGTGTCGGTGAGCTTGCCGCCCGTCACGTTGACCACGTTGGTGGTGGGCAGTGTGGCCGCCGCGGCGGACAGGAGGTCCACCACCTTGGCGTTGAGCTTGTTGCGGATGGCGCTGGCGGCATCGGTCTGCATGTCGGTGATGGCGCCGATGTTGCCGTTGGCCAGATCGCTGACATCGACCTCAGGGTTGGCGTGGATGCGGAAGATCGGGAAGGACACCTCCGTGTCCGCGTTCACCTCCTGCTGGTGGGGCTGGCCGCCCACACCGATGTAGTGCGCCCGGAGCGCCGCGCGTTTCTGGTACTTGGCCTCCTGCCCGGCCTTGAGCGTGTGCTCGGTCAGGACCAGGGGCACGATGTTCTTGCGCTCGATGTCCATCTTGATCACCGGGGCGATGGCCTCGGCCAGGGCGTAGAGGCCATTCTCCCTGCCCAGAGCCTCGGCCATCAGGACCGCCATGGCGGCCATGAACTGCGGGTCCTTCGTCGAGTGCGTCTTCACGTGGGTTGTCTCCTGCTTTCAGCCTGCTGGCTGGGTTTAGGCCACCAAGCCGTGGTTCGTCCACAGGACGGAGATCTCCGCTCCGTCGACGGACAGCACGCGGCCCACGATCTTGTTCGTCGCCACCGCCTCCTTCAGCTTGGCCGTGGTGGCGTCGAAGGTGAGGTTGTTGCCAAAGGCCGGCGTGCCCGAGAACTGGTCCGTCTGGAAGACGAAGGTCCCCGTGTCGACGACACAAGGGGTCGTCTCCGTCGCGCCCTGCAAGGCGCAGTTCTTGTCGGCGCGCTTCAGGATGCCCGCCGGCACATCGGCGGCATTCGAGACCACCGAGAACTCGTTGTTGCCGACGCTCTTGAGCACCTGGCCCGGCGTGCCCGGCCCCTTGAGGACGCCGTCGCCGTACTCGATGCCGGGATGGGAGTTGTTGTACATGCTTCGCTCCTTGTCTCTTCGTTGACCGTCCCGGCATCTCCGGGTCGGGAGTAGTTACTCGGTCCCGCCGCCGGTCGCCTCGCCACGCTCGCGCGCCACGCGCTCCTCGTAGGCGGCCTGAAAGCCCACGGTGAGCTTGGTCTTGAGGTCCTGGGGCGTGGGGTCGCCACCCGTGGCCGGCGTCAGGCCGGCGTTGGCCCTGAGTGCCCCGCCGCCCGCGGCCGTGGCCGCCTGCGCGCCCTCGCCGCCGCCCTCGCCGCCCGCCGGGGTTTCCTTGGCCGGCACGCCGGACTTGTCACCCGCCTTGTCGGGCAGGGCGCTCCAGGTGTCCGCCACGGCCTTCCGGGCCTCGTCGGAGAGGGCTGCCAGCTTGTCCACCTCCGCCTGGCGCGCGGCGGGATCGGCGAAGGCCCTGCCCTTCTTCTCCATCAGCGCCACCAGCGCCTCGGCCGCCTGGAGGGCCGCGCTCTTGGCTTTCTCGACCTCCGCCGCCTGGACCTTGCCGGCCAGGTCCGTGTTGAGGCCCGCCAGCTCCTCGGCGTGCTTCAAGAGCTCCTCGTGGCTCATGTCCTTCAGGGCCTTCTGCGAGGCCGCCTGCTCCGTCTTCGGGTCCATGGCTCCCGTCTCCTTGCTGATGGTGGTCAGGATTTGGATCACGCGATCCGCCGTGTCGCCGGCGGCCTGGCGGATCTTGGCGCCGATCTCGTCCAGCGACGCGGCCTCGGCCGCGAACTGGTCGACCAGCGTGCTGATGACCGTGTGAAAGGCGTCCTGCGTGCGCCAGAGGTCGTCCCGGATCTCCTGCTGGATCAGGACCTGGCGCATGGTTTCGGGCCGGTCCGGTTGCCTGGCCAGCTCGCCGCCGTACGAGAAGGCGCGCATCAGGCCGTCCGGTTCCCAGGCCATCGACGTGATGTCGGCCTTGGGGTCAGCGGGCTCGTAGCCCTCCAGCAGCCCCGCGCCCGTGAAGGTCACGCCGTGCAGGATCTCGAAGACGTCCTTGCCATCGAGCTGCTGGCCCTTGGACTTCTTCAGGTGCTCGCAGCGGTCCGCCACGGCCACGTGCGTGTGCCCACAGATCGAGCACTCGCCCTTGGCATACGAGCACTCCATCGAGACCTTGGTGATCAGCTCCTCGTGGATGAGCTTCCTGGCCTTGGCCGCCAGCTCGTCACTGCCCGTGAAGAGCTTTCCCGCGCAGACGACGCGGCCGCCCTCCGTCTCCTCGTAGGCCGCACTCTCCGTCTTGCCCACGATGTCCTGGGCCTTCTGGCCGTGCTTGAGGTTGATCTTGGTGCCGGCCGCGCTGGGGGCCGCCGCCTTCAGCTCCACCACCGTGAAGTGGTCGCCATTCTTGTTGGTGCCGGCGTGACACAGCACGAAGGCGATCTCGTGATCTTCGCCGCCCTCGGGCTTCGCCTCTGACACGGCCACCAACCGGCCAGCGTCCAGACGCGCCTTCAGGCGGGTCAACGCGGCGACTGCCGCCAATTCATTGACGGCCTCGGCGTCCACGACCTTTGGGTCCTGCACGGGATCCTCCTTTTGCGCTTCGTCCTGAGCCTTCTTCGCCGTCCCCACGAACAGGTATTCCTTGGCCTTGGCCGGCTCCTCGTCCCGGCGCTTGCCAGCCAGGCTGCCGTAGGAGAAGTCCTTCGTCTCCAGGCGGAACTCACGCCCGGCCTTCTCAAAGACCTCCTGCAGCTCGGCTTCGGTGGGATAGCTGTGGTCGCGGTAGGAGAGGATCCAGTCCGGGATGTGCTCGGCCGCGGCGAAGACTTCCTGGAAGAAGGCCGCGATGTTGGCCTTGGTCAGGTCGCCCTGGGTCTTTTCCATCCGTGTGACGCTGTCGGTGTTGGGCGTGCGGCCTTCGCCCTTCACCATCACGGCGTCCACCACGTGGTAGTTGGCGCTGTAGTTGGCGGCGCTGAACTCGGTCACGTAGGGCGGATCGAAGTAGGCCAGGTCGGCCTTCACCTTGGGCAGGAACTCGCGCACGTCCAGGCGCTGCGCCGTGCAAGCGGGTCCGTCCAGCACCATCGAGTTCAGCCTGCGGATGACCTCGCCCAGCCGCTTATGGAACTGCTCGGGCGAGTAGCCGTCCTCACTGACCTTACTGGTGGTGAACTGGGGAAACCAACCGCGGGCTGAGAGCATGGTGGCGCCCAGGGCCGCCAATGCCAGGTCCTTCTTGAAGCCGGAGAGGTCATCGATATTCTCGCGCACTTCATCGATGACGCCGTGGATTTCTGGCTTCCAGAACTTGCCGGCGTAGTGGTCCCGGACGAAGGTGCCGGCCTTGGGATTGGGCTGGCAGAGGGCCTCAATCTCCTCATCCGTCACAATCTCGGTCTGGTTGACGAGGATGGCCCGGGCGATGTGATGGGGCCAATGCAGGCTGTCGTTGGAGTGGACGGCAAAGCCCTCGCGCTTCAGCATGTAGCTGACGCTGCCGCCGCCGGCGAAGGCGTCCACTACCGTCTTCACGCCCTCAGGAATCTGCTCGCGGATCCAGTCCAGCAGCTTGCGCTTGTTCCCGATGTACTGGACGCCATGCGTCGGCGCGCCAGCGCCCTGGGCGCTCAGGCTCAGTTCAGGGAATAGGGCGGCTTCGACGGTCAGGAATTGCATGGCGGTCCCGCGACTTGAATCAGTCGGGGGACACGGTCGCCTGTCCGAGAGGGTATGTCAAGAAGTGGTAGAAAATCATCGGGGATTGACTCTTGCACCAATGCCACAAAACTCAGCATGTGACTGATGCTGCCGCCGCCGGCGAAGGCGTCAACAGTGGTCTTCATCCCCTCGGGAAGTTGCTTGCGGATCCAGTACAGCAGTTTGCGCTTGTTTCCGATATACTGGACGTCGTGAGTTGGAACACCTGAGCCTCGGGCAACTGGACCTAGCTCGGGGAAGAGGGCGGCTTCGACGTTCAGGAAGGATATGCTCGTCCCCGTAAATTCTTGGATCCACGGAAGCGATCTTCCACCCAAGAGGGCGAGCCGATGCTGAAATGGAGAATATTGTCAGCGACTACTGAATAATTCTTCGTTCGCAATGGCGAACATGTAGCGGCGACTTCCTCCGAACGCTATTTTGCTCAGCAGCGTACTTGGTCAGACTAGCTGCATCTCATGCTCATTTTTTCATTTCCCGTCTGCTCTTTTTTGCTGTTTTCTAAATGGAACTTCAGAGTCTACACGCTGGCTACTTCGACATAGTTTGGCTCCAACACAAAGTACCTTTTTCTAAACGAGGCTGCAATGAGTTCCGAATGCCGCACAAGACTCATTACCGATGCTCCGGCTGATGAGGACGCCTTTGGCTCTCATCAGAAAATTGCATCTGCTTTGGCGGATCTAGTCCTCACGGAACCAGGAGGAAAGGCAATAGGTCTAGAGGGCGGATGGGGTTCCGGGAAATCAACAGTAGTCAATCTACTTCGTAAAGCAGTTGAATCGGACCCAGACCTACGTTTTGTAGTTTTCGATGCATGGTCTCACGAAGGTGATCCTCTACGGCGCAGCTTTATTGAAACTCTTATTAAGTCGCTTGACGTTGCGGGATGGATAGACCACAATTTCTGGAATGAAAAAAAGGAATTTCTCACAAAAAGGAAAAAAACATCAGAAACAACCACTTCCCCGCGTCTCACTTCTTTTGCCAAATGGCTTATTATAACTACTTTATTAGTTCCTATCGGTTATGCACTTTTTAGCTCTTCACTAAACAATACAGTTCATTTGATTCCAGATATCGATCTACCCATTGCTTGGCGGTTTTTGATTGGCTTATTGATTAGTCTGGCACCTCTTTTTCTTCTTCTAGCTAATAAGATATTTGGATCTAACGAGGAAACATGGGCTATTTTAATCAAAGGATCAACTACCAATACTAAATCAGAGGCGATAGAAACATCAGATCCTACTTCAATAGAATTCCAAACATTATTTGTCGAGCTGATGACGGCCGCACTTGATACAAATTTTTCCAGCCGTCGCGTTGTTTTAGTAGTTGACAACTTAGATCGCGTCACTCCTAAAGATGCCCTTTCGATTTGGGCATCTCTCCGAACCTTTTTACAACTCAACGAGAGTAATTCGTTGAGCTGGTTCAATCGCTTTTGGATTGTCGTGCCCTACGATCCCAACGGATTAGGCCGTCTTTGGAATGATGATGATGGAATAAAAGACCTTGCATCATCTTTTATAGGAAAAACCTTTCAACTTCGCCTCTCAGTACCTCCAATACTTGTTTCAAACTGGAGAGCCTATTTAAATAATTGGTTGGTAGAAGCGTTTCCTGATCATGACTCAAGTGAATTTCACGTCATATATCGTTTATATTCATGGCATTTAAAAGAGACGAAATATAAGCCAACACCACGCAATATCAAGTTGTTCATTAATGACATTGGCGGTATTCACAGACAATGGCATCACGAAATCCCGCTATCAGATATTGCATATTATGTCCTATTAGGGATCGAACGTAATGACGTTACTACTAAATTATTAAACCATGACGTTCCACACAAGGAGGTCATTGATCTTCTTAGTAAAGAGATCGCAGACAATCTTGCAGCTCTTGCGTTCAACACTACAGTGCCCGAAGCACGTCAACTTCTTCTTCATGACCCACTTACGAACACTTTGGAGCAGGGCAATGCTGAAGCACTTAACATGCAATCTTCGACACCAGGCCTTTGGGAAACTCTAGAGTCAATTGATTTTAGTCAATGGTCAGAAATTGAATCATCAAAATTGGCTAAAGCAGCTCTTTGCCTTTATAATTCAAACATCGTTGGCAACGATAAATGTCCAATGAAAGTGCAAACTTTAACCAATCTTAGAAACGCAGTGATTCTGGTAAGCAAATGGCGTCCTCTTAGCATAGATTTAGGACAAGGACTATCAGCTATCTGTCGCCTATGCCCTGATCAACCAGTTGTACAACACATACTTACAACATTATCTTCGATTGAACCAAGCGAAAAGAAGGAAACATTTCCTGAAGATTGGGTTGTTACGATTGTTTCCGTATTAACGACACTAGATGATCTTGGACGTTTCCCGCGTGCAGATGATAGAATACCGTTATTGGAGCCAGCCGATATGACACTGCAAACGTGTCATTGTATGGCCCGTTTTAATCTGAACGATCACATTTTGAGCGCCTTTAAGTCGAACGTTTCGCAAGATGAAGTAAATGATGTTATTTGTACAACCATTTCCAATGAAACTGACTTGAACGATCTTGTTGAAGCCGTACCTGTAATTCGAAAGCTGAGCGTTATCACTGACTGGAAAGCTATTATAACTACAACTAAAACTAAGCTTGAGACAATTGAACCGCTTGCGTCGTCAACTATTGATCCTCTTCTTTCACTACTTTCAAATCTACGATTAGAAGATAATGATGCAGTAACAGCTATTTCTTCCCTAGCTACATCAGGATATCTATTACATCATCTTCATACTGTACTACCAAAGGGGAAAGGCACCAATATACATACGGCTGCACAATTGCTAATTCTATATCTTGAATTTGATCCAAACATTTCCTCACCTCCTGGGACCGGCAATTCTGCAGCTGGACATCGAATAGCTACACAATTAGTCGTCGAGCCTACCGATGAGTTCGCCTCTGCTATAATTGGATACATTGCAGGACATAATGAGGCAACACTTCTTTATGATCTTGTTGGTAATAATGAAGCATTAAAACCGCTTGTTTTGAAGTGCCTGCGATTTGCAGCTACTACAAGTGATTTTAGCTTATTTTTCCCTCCTGAAGCTGTCGTTGAGAATTGGGATTTGGTATCGGAGGTGCCAACAGAGACGAAATTAGAGTCGTTTGCAACTTTGTTACGGGAAAAGACGCAACTTGTGAGTTTCCTTGCAAAGAACGATTTCGTTTCAAATCGAGGTTCATTGTATGCTTTAATGATTAGCAATGGTGCAGGAGCAGAGCTTGAACAATTTTGTATTACCGGTCTGAAAGGAATAGCTGGTAGAAGCTGGCAAAATGAACTCGAGACAGAATCAAATCTCGCTGAATTGTTAGTTGAATTAAATTCAGCAAATGTAGAATTCACTCTAGGCCATGAATTTCAAGATGCATTAATATGGCATGCTCGCGAGACAGCTGCCGGCAGAATAGAACCTTCGTATCTTAATCCAAGTCACTGGCAGCAGATTTTATCACATCTTCATGAAGATTCAAGAAAAGTATTTCGGCGAGACCTTCTCAGTGATGCCGCACTTTCGAACGGTCAGCTTTCTGAGGCGTTCTTCAATTTTTACGGTCAAGAGCTTGCACACATTGAGGTTCTTAGTGAGCGAAATGCGATTCCTGGACTTTTTACATCGATAATTAAATCTGGAAATATCAGTGGTTATCAGTGGATGATCAGTTTTCTAAGATCTAATATTGGTTTTTTCACCTCTCATCCCGACATAAGCGCTGTAGAAGACTTCAAGCGCAGAGTACAGGAGCTTGTCGAATCACCGCCTGATTCCGACACCGCGTCAATCCGAGACCTTCGGCAAGAATTAGCAGATATCCTAGGGATTCATTTGGGTGATCTAGAATCTCCACAAACTGATGAGTAGATGGGTGGCCAACTGAATTCACTAAGATCCCAATAGCGCAGAGGAAATCTTTGAAGCGAATCCCTTTAGATTTGATACTTCCTCTTCATAAACTTGACTAGAGCTACGGAAATAGCCTAGGTGCGTTTGCCAATATTCGAAGGCAGCTTGATTGATTGACCTCACCCCTGCTTCCAACATGCGATTGATGAGGTCCGACGGAATTGCCTCATCCTCCGGATAGGCTGGATCGAAGACGTAGTCCAGAGCCCCATCCACCCAGATCCAAGCTCCGATGGGCTGCTTGCGTGTGGAGTCCGGATGGAACTCGAAGACATAGAACCAGAGCACTTTCACGCGGCTGCCTCCTTGTCCCGGGCAAGCCAAACGCGGGCTTCCTCGTCAAGGATCTCAAGCAGCTTTTCTTCGCCACCAATCTGTGTCACGGAAGCCTCCCAGGACTGGTAGACAGCCTGCTGGCGATCATCTAGGTCGTGGGGATCATTCTTGCTGATGAGGAAACGTTTGTCGCCGTCCGTCTCTTTCAGCCAGCAGAAGTGGCCCTTGCGCTCGGTCACCACGCCGCGAAAGGCATGCACGGGATGGCCGGCGTTCAACACGTCCAGGACGCTCATCTCGGCGAAGAGGATGAAGTAGCGCCACGCCTGAACCACGCCCGTGTGACGGTCGAAGAGCGGCGTCGCCTCCAACACGCGGATGCCTGCTGCGGGGATGTAGATGCGGTCGCCATCGCCAAAGGTGACGACAACCGTCGCGCCGTAGTCCGCCAGCAGGGAATCGCAGTAGGCCTGGAAGGCCAGGCGCTCGGGCTCTTGGATGCTCATGCTACCTCGCGAACACGACATCCTCGATCCGCCGGCCGTCCGGAAGGGTCGTGATGCCGTGCTTCTTGAAAAGGGCGATGACCTTGGCCTTGCGGCCGGCATCGCCGACGACGATGGAGTCCATGTTCTCCAGCAGGGGAACCGCCCCCTTGATGATGGTCTCATTGCCACAGTAGTGGGGCATCTTCTTCAGCGTCTCCAGGTCCGAGATGCGGTTCTCGCGGACGAAGTTCCCCACCACCTTGCCGTAATGGTCACTGTTGTAACTAATCGCGTCGGCACGACGTAGCAGGTCGGGCTTGAAACGGATGGTGTTGGCCTGCGTGTTCGTGGAGCGCATGATGCGCGTGAAGAAGTAGCTGGCCCCGCCCGTGTTCATGTCCTGCGACGGACTCATGCCGCCGATGGGCACGCCCGTGCTGAAGCGCTCGGCGTTTGGCATGAAGGACTGGTTGGTCGGCAGCACGGCCTCCAAGAAGTCCTCGACGGAGCCCTTCGTCATGCCATGCATGAGCACATAGCCTTCCATTTCCTTGGCCAAGGTCTCCCGTGACACATCGAAGCGGTACTGCACGCGCATGCCGGCGCGCGCGCCATCCACCGCCGTGGCCGCCTGGTGCACGCCAGCCGGGTTGTAGTCGGGAAGCTTGGTCACGTCCTTGACGCCCAGGTGGCGGCTCCAGGCCTCGCGCCAAATGCGCACGGCCGACTCAGTGTTGGCCTTTCTGGCCTCTTCCGCCGCGGCCAGGAAGGCCGGGCTGTCGTCGATCTTGGCGACGAAGGCGACCTTTTGCAGGTACATGAGCTCCTCGTCCCAGGGCGTCGAGGGCGCCGTGTCCAGGCC
This sequence comes from Candidatus Delongbacteria bacterium, assembly GCA_041675285.1. Lineage (NCBI taxonomy): Bacteria > Candidatus Delongiibacteriota > Candidatus Delongbacteria bacterium. Next base: position 40,908 of record JBAYTZ010000021.1, on the reverse strand, counting down.
CAGGGCTTTCAGCTTCTCCATGGCCTGGGTGACGGTGCTCTCCGAGACACCCTCGCGCACCTTGACGGTCATGCGTCCCTGCATGGCGTAGCTCTTGCCCACCGCCTTGCCCGTCCCCTGGAAGGGCTTGTAGACCGCCTCCACACCGTCGCCCAGGTCGATGTGATACTCGACCAGCGTATCGTGGATACTGGAGTGGAAACGCGATAGCGACACGTGCTCGGCCTCGACCACCAGCTGATGGCCTCTCGTCGCCACGCGATCCTCGGTCCAGCGCGGGCTGGCCGTCACGCGCAGGCCGCTGCCCTTCGTGGGTGCGCTGACGCCCTTCTGCAGGGCCTTCAGATCCGCCGCGGAAGGGGCGTATTGCTTCACCATGGGGAGCTTCGTCGGCGTACCAGCGGTCGTGGCCTCCACTGCGTGGGCAATGTCGTCCAGGGTCTTCAAGTACTGGTTCGCCATGGCGCGCTCGATAGCGTTCTTCCCGCAGGCCAGCCGTGTGAGGACCAGCCGCAGGTCCTCTGCCGCACGCAGTTTCGACGAGTTGTAGTTCAGGTCTCCCACGTGTGTGTTGACGGTCTTGGCGGCAGCCAGGATGGTATCCCAGAACTCGTCCTCCACCACCAGCTCTTTCGGAACCTCGCCGACGACATTCGCCTTCAGAAGCTTCACAAGGCGCTTGTCCGCCTCCTGGCGCAGCTTGAGCTGCAAGATGGTCTGTTTCTCCCCGTCCGGACCCAGCACCTGGCGGACGAGGATGTTCTGGTCCTCGATGTCGCCCTTGTCCACGGCCAGGGAGCGTCCCTGCCAGCCGGACTCGCGAATCGTCTCCACCTCCGCCTTCAGGTCGATGCGGCTGCCCCGCGCCCAGACCTCGCCCGCATCCCTGGCTGCGGGCGTCGTCGCCGGCGCAGCCTCTCCGAAGCGGAAGGCCACAGGCTTTCCGGTCCGCGCAGACTCGAGCTCGCTGTAGAACCTCTCGAATTCCGCCTGCAGCGTGTTCTTGCGCAGCGTGGCCGCCTTGAGGAAATCCTCCAGGGTGCCGGGCTGCCCGGCGAAGCGCCGGCCGGCGTAGGGCAACAGCATCTCGCGGTAGGCGGCATCCGAGATCCCCTGCACACGGCGCACCCATTCGCCTGTCGCCTGCAAGTCCAGTTTCAGTTTCCCATCCCGGTGGGCGCGCAGCAGCTTGTTGTAGATGGGCTCGTCGAAGCGCCCACCGGCGTTGGGCGCATAGTCAACGGACAGGCGGTCGTGGCCGAAGTACTTGTAGAGCTGGCCCTTGTCGATGCCGTAGACGCGGCCGTCCTGGGCGCGCAGGAACTGGCCCGCGTGGCCGTCGTGGTTGGAAATGAGCCAGTCCACCACCTGCTCGCGCTGCAGCTGGACCAGCTCCGCCGGGTCGATCGCCAGAACGTCCATCTTCTCGAAACTGATGGGGTCGCGCAGCCCCAGCTTCATCTTTTGGATCGACCCGGTGCGCAGGCGGCCGTGCATGTCCTTCAGCTCGATGTAGTGCACCTCGATCGCGTCCGGATCGATCTCGCGCTGGATCAGGTAGGCCACCTCGTCGCCCCAGGCACGGAACTCCTCGCCGATGGGCTTGAACAGCCACTTGTCGCCGGCCTTGTCCGTGTAGAAGTACTTCGTGTGCACGCCGCCCAGGTCGCTGGCGTCGCGCTGGAAGGTGAAAGGGTTCGTGGCCTTCAGCTCGGCCCAGGCCTCGTCGGCCCCCCTCGCCAGGACGGCTGGGCTGGCCACTGGGGCAGGCGCTGGCGTGGCCTTCGGCGCGGGTGCGGATGGTGGCGCCGCCGACTTCGGGGACGGGTTCGGAACGACCTTCTTGAGCTTCGCCGCGTCCTTGGCGGCCGCCACCTTGGCCGCCACCTGCTCGGCGATCTTGGGCTGCAGGGGCTTCTGGGTCAGGTAGGCGACGGACTCGGGCTTCGTGAACCACTGAAAGTTCTTGACCTTCGCCGCCTTCAGGACCTCGCGCAGCACCGACTGGCTCGTGCCCGCCACCTCGGCCGTGAAGGCGTCCTGGGCCTTCACCAGATAGCCGCCCAGGTCCGCCGCCTTCTGCGGGCCCAGCAGCTCCAGGTTGCCATGGACCTGCGCCAGGAGCTGGTCCATCTGCTGGTGGAAGGCCTCGAACTGGGCCGGATTCGCCTCCAAGGCCTTCAGCTGGGCCAGACCCGCGTGGAAGTCCGCCACCGCCTGGTCGGCCTTGGCCAGTTTCGCCGCGGCTTCCTCGGCCGCGTGTTTGGCCTGCTTGGCCGCCCCCTCGGCCTGCTTCAGCGCCGCTAGCTTGGCTGCATCCGTGGCGTGGTCGGCCTTGTAGAGGGCCGCGAGAAGCTCGTCCTTGGACTTCAGCGCCCCGATGGTGTACTGCTTGAACCAGGCGTCCAGCTCATTCATGGTGTGTCTGGAGAGCCACTCCTCGCTCTGGCCGGAGGCCTTCGACAGGAGCGTGATGCGCTCGGCCTTGGTGCGGCCGATGGACACGCCCTTCTGCTTGGCCACCTCGCGCAGCTGGGCGCTCGTGAGCTTCCCGTAGTCGCCGCTCGTCAGCGCCTCGACGACGACGGTTTGGCCCAGCGTGTCGCCGGCGATCTTTGCCGCCAGCGTGGCCAGGTCGGTGATGCTGGAGAGGTCCCCAGCACCGGGAGTGTGCGTGCAGCGGCAGGCCGGGTGCAGGGGCTGGCTGGGCAGGCTGGTGAGCGGGTATTCCTTCCCGTCCAAGGGCTCGCACTCCGGGCACATGCGCTCGTCGCCGGCGGTCAGCCAGTAAACGGACTTGACGCCGATCTTGGCTTCGAACTTCAGCGCGCCTTGGTTGTAGGCGCGCATGGTCTCGCTGCGCGCAATTAGCTCGGCGCGCTGCTGCACGGTCTTGAAGACGGTCTTGCCCGCCTGGCGAAACTCATCCGGGTCCTTCACGATGCCGCCGATGCGGCGGGCAATCTTCGCCGGGCCCTCACCCTGGGCAATACCCACTTGCACGGCGCCCTTGATGCCCGCCACCATGTCGTCCGAGAGCTTGCCCAGGAGCTGCAGTTGGTAGCCGGAGAGAAAGTCGAAGGCGTCCGCCGGGAAGAGCGAGAAGGCCCCGTCCGCCAGGGCCTCGCGGCCCGCTTGGTCCAAGGCCTGGTATCCACCGACCTTCAAGGCGCCGAGCTTGGCCAGCGTGCCCTCGATGCCGGTCTTGGCCATCTCCTCGGTCATGCCCTGGTAGGCCAGGGTCAGGTCCTGCTTCAGCCGCGTGCCCACCGCCGCCAGGTTCTTGTCCAGCGCCTTCAGCCGCGTGAGCTGCACGAGCTTGCCGCCCTGGCGGTCCGGCGCGAACTGCGAGAGGTCGCCCAGGCCCAGGATCTCGGCCTTGACGGCCTTGGCCGCCTGGTCCAAGTGCTTGAGGCTGGTCTTGAGGAGCTCGCCCGAGTACGCGCCGGCCTGGGCCAGACTCTCGGCCGTAGCCTTCTCGATGGCTTGCTTCTGTGAGAAGGCGAATGCCGTGAGCGCCCGGCTGCCATGGACTAGCAGGAGTGCCTCCACCTGGGTGTGGAGCTCTCCCACCGGCAGCGGGGCGTGCTGCCGGCCGCACGTGCAAGTGGCCATCGGCATCAGTCAACCAGGGCGGGGTCGGGTTCGGGATCCGCGTCCAGCTCGGCCAGACGCGCCCGCACGAGGACCTGGGCGCGCTGCAGGAGCAGGTGATCCACCTGATCGTAAAGGGCCGCCACGTCGCCTGTCTGTCCGCCAGGCGGGCCCGCCGGCGCTCCCCCCGCGGGCTTGGCGTCCGGCGCGCCTTTCAGCCGCTCGGCCAGGTTCAGCAGGTAGAAGACCTGGTCGTTCTGCAGCATGCCCTGCTGCGCCAGGCCCACGATGTCGCCTGGCGACAGAGGCGCGATCACCTGCTTGGTCTCGCGCTTAGTCTGAGCCTGCTCGATGTCGGGCGAGAGGCCCATCATCGCCTGCAGGCTGCGCACGCTGATCAGGCCGCGGTCGTAGAGGTCCACCAGCACCTTGCGCTGGTCGGCGCCGGCGGAGAGGTCGATTTCCGGGAAGGCAATGTGCAGGCTCTCGCCCTCCTTGCCACGCATGGCCAGCCAGTCATCCAGCACCCATTGCAGCATCTCGCGCGCCGTGTCACGCAGGTCGGAGAGCATGAGCTGAATCTTGGCGAAGCCCAGGCTGGCGGTTGAGAAATTCGCCCCGTCCCCGGAGACCAGCGCCCTGGTGAAGCCCATGGCGACGATGACGTCGCTCTTGGCCTCCTTGACCTTCTCCTCGGTCTTCAGCGTCTCGCCCTCGGCGCCGTAGGTGTCGATGGTGACGTAGAAGGGCACGACCGCGCCCTGGCGGGCGCTCATTGAATCGAAGACCTTCTTGATGTCCTTCAGCATGCTGGGCTTGGGCATGACCACGGTCTTGCCGAACTGCCCACCCACCTTGATCAGCCTGACGGGCGTGGCCCAGCGCTTGGCGATGGCGCGCTCGGCGCGGCGATAGTCCCTGAGCAGCTCGATGGACTCGAAGGCCGGCAGCACCATGCTGGTGCCGTGCTCGGCGAAGTCCGGCGCGTCCCACATCCAGCGCCGGAAGTGCTCCAGGGACACGTCCTGGTGGCCCGTCGGGGTGTTGGACAGATCCAGCGTGAAGGAGCGCACCTTCGTCACCGCGCCATCCTGGACCGTCGTCTCCAAGAGCAGCGGGTTCAGGGCCTTCACCTTGCCGAAGTCCTGGTAGAGCGGCGCGCCGTTCTGGTCCGTATCCTTCTTCTCTCCGCCGTAGACCTTGAAGGCCGCGGCTTCGCCCTTGGTCAAGAGCTGCAGCAACTGGTCCTTCAGCCAGCGCTTCAGATTCAGGCGCTTTTTCAGCGCATCCACGTCCATCTGCAGTTCGGGGCTGGAGGCGATCAACGTGAAGTCCTCGCCCACGGCCAGGGTGCGCCAGGCGTTGATGCAGTTGTTGACGATGGGTTCCTGCTGGTAGTACTCCCAGGCCTTGGCGCCGCGGTCAGCCCAGGCCTGGGCGATGCCGTCGCTCTCCGTCTCGCTGGAGAAGGGATCCAGCGTGGCGGCCTGGGTCTGCATCTCGCCGCCCACTTCCAGCACCCCATCGGTTTGCTTGCGGGTGAACAGGCCGGAACTCAAGAGCCGCATGGATCCCCCTTCCTAATCGAACACGCTCTCGGTCAGGACGGGCATGACGAACTCGCCCTCCAGGCCCCGGCCGTCGTCCACCAGCTGCTTGAGGAGTTCGCGCTCCTTCCTGAGCACGGCCGTGCGCGTCGAGTCGATGATGTGGTCGTTGCCCTTGGAGTAGACCAGCCGGCCCATCTGCGTCTGGCTGTAGGTGTGCGTGCAGAACTGGTCCTCCCAGTCCAGATCCACGTCGCCGGCGGGAAAGAGCAGGGTGCGTGCCGCCAGGCGTCCGTTGATCAGGCTGGTCATGTATTCCTTGATGCGCTGGACCTTGGGCCGGCCCTGCGGATCGTAGCTCGTGGTCAGGCAGCCGCCGAAGTCGTAGGTCTCCAGCCGGAAGGCGAACTGGTGGCCCTCGTAGCGGTCCTCGGTCGTCAAGATGTGCTCGACGGCCAGGCCGTTGGAGCCGGCGTCGAAGCCCAGGCCCGCGAAGTCGAAGTGGTCGTCGAGGATGGCGATCAGCGCCGCCTGAAAGGTGTAGGGCATGTGCTCGTTGTGGACGCGCAAGACGGGCACCAGGCGCCCGCGCTCGTCCTCCAGCCAGACCGTCAGCTCGCTGGGGTCGTTGGTGTAGCCCAGGTCGCCACCCATCCAATACGTGCCGCGGGCCTCGTCCTGCAGATCGAGCAGGGCCTCCAGCCGACTGTAAGCCTCGTCCACTGAGTGGATGGCGCTGAACTCCTCGCCGTCGATCCGGACCACGCGGTAGACCTTTTCCAGCTTGCGCTGGCAGTCGCGGAACTGGCGCACGTTGAAGGCCGCGTAGCTCGGCGCGCCGTGCTCGCCCGCCACCTCGTGCTGGAAGCCCGCCGTGTCCTTTCCGCCGTAGAATTTGGCCTCGCCCTCGGTGTCGGCCTGGCACCAGCCCGGCACGATCCAGCTCGGCCACTTGTAGATCCGCCAGCCGCTGGAAGGCTGGGTGATCCGGTAGTAGGTCGTGTTCCTCAGGCCGTTGGGGTTGGAGTAACAGCGCATCTGTCCGCCGCGGTTCAAGACGCGGCGCAGGGCCCGCCAGGCGGGCTCGGGGTACCAAGCGGCCTCGTCCACCAGCACCTTGTCGCAGTGCAGGCTGCGCACGCTTTTGCCCGTCGGACCGGCCGGGCGGAAGTAGATGATCGTGCCGTTCTTCCACGTCTGCTGGTAGTAAGGCTTGCGCGTGATCCGCATGCGCCCGTTCGCATCGACGGCGACCATCTCGCGCAGGAACTCGCTGGCCTCGATGTGGGCCTCCACCTCCTCGATGATCTTGTTCACATGACCGTCGTTGGGCGCCGTCACCAGCATGCGGCCGTTCCGGGCGGTCACGCCGTAGTGCAGGACCTGCACGACGATGTCCACGGTCTTGCCCACCGCGCGCCCGTCCTGGTGGACGATCTCGCGCGAGGCGTCCCGCACGTCCTCCACCTGGTGCGCCCAGAGGGCCATGGGCCGACCCGACTCGGGGCCATCGAGCTGGGAGAGGAAGCCGGCCGAGAAGGCGACGGGGTCGAGCAGAATCTGGGCGAAGGAGATTTCGTCCGCTGAGAGCTTGGCCGGCTGGGGCTTTCGGATGGTCATCGTCCTGCTTCTCAAGCGGTTCCGACTTGACTTCCCGACCGTCTTCGCGCAGACTGGTGTCCGAGACATGTTCCAGGCTGCAAGGAGACCCGATGCGCACCCGAATCCCCGCCTACGCCGAGCATCTGAAGGCCCGGCAACTCGCCGCCGGCACGCTCATGCCCTACCTGGCCGAGCTGGAGCGCCTGGCCCGCTTCCTGGAGGCGGAGGGACTGAGCTTGGAGACGCTTACGCTTCCGCAGCTGACACGGTATCTCGCCCGAGAGGGAAGGGCAAGCGGGACGACGCGCCGGGCCCTGACCATCCTGCACCAGTTCCTCAACTGGGCGAAGCATCCGCTGGCCACCGAGCTGGGCGCCATCCGTCTGCCACGTGCTCACACGCCCTCGCCCGACTACCTGAGCGAGGCCGAGGAAAAGGCCCTGAGGAAGACCCTGAAGGCCCGCACGGACCTGAAGTGCCAAGCCCGGGACCGGGCTCTCTTCTGCCTGATGCTGGACACGGGGATTCGCGTCTCCGAGGCGGCCGGGCTGACCGCCGGCGCCGTGGAGCTACTCGAGAAGCTGATCCGGCTGGTCACGAAGGGCGGCAAGCATCGGCCGCGCTTCTTGCCCATGGAGACGCGGGACCTCTTGAAGCCGCTGGTGGCTGGGCTCGCCCCCACCGCGCCGGTCTTCCAGACCAGCAGCGGGAAGGGCATCTGCCCGCGCCACATCCGCCGGCTCCTGGACGCCTGGGCCTTGCGAGCCGGGATTGAACGCTCGATCCATCCGCACGCCCTGCGGCACACCTTCGCCACCAGCCTGTTGAAAAAGTCAGGCAACCTGCGATTGGTGCAGCTGGCCCTGGACCACGAAAGCCCCAAGACCACGGCTATCTACGCCCACGTGGCCGACGAGGAGCTTAGGGCCGCCATTGAGGGCAGGCGGGCCTGATATTGGCGAGGCAAACCGCAGGCATGGCCGGCTTCGGAGGGGCATCCACGGGATGTATGCTCGAAGTCATGTCAGGAGCGGTTCGCTGGTTTACGAAGTGATCAATGTCTGTTCAACTTAGTCTTATTGATCATTCCATGTATTTTTACGACTTTAACCCCATCAAACAGAAAGACGACGATGTCCTCAGAATTGCAACTCATGAGCGCAGAGCCCTACAGCCAGACTCCAGCCGCCCTGGCCATGCGCCGGCTCCGCACCCAGCGCCGGGAAGTCCGGCTGGGCCTGCAGCTTAGCCACGAGCAGCTTCGCATCGAAACCAGCCGCTACCTCTACCCCACGGTGCGCACGGAAGTGCGGGGATCCGGCAAGGTGTGGGTCCGCCACGCCTGGGAAGGCCGTGTGCAGGTGTGTGGCCACAACCACGTCATCACGCGCAGCGTGTCCAAGTATGGCGCCCGTGGGGCCTACCTGCAGTGTCTGAATCAAGTGGGCGAGTGGCTGCTTTTGCTCTATCCAGCGGATTGGGTTGAAGCCAAGCTGGAGCTGCTGCGGGATCAGGTGCCCGAAACCTAACCCAGGAATTGAACAACCGTACACAAGCGCCCCGAAAGGGGCGTTTCCTCTCTTGATTCAAATGGGATCCGCGTAATGACGATTTAAATGATTTAGTCCGCGATTAATGATCAAACATAACTTGACTAACGAAAGTGTCTCTGCGTAGTTATGCCCACCAAACGAGGAGATGGACCCATGACGAAGATGGCGCGCAAAGACCTGATCGACCTGCTGGGTGAGGATGAGGCCGCTTTCACACAGCTCCTGAAAACCAAGCTCATCCACCTGATCGCCACCGACCAGGTTGACATGGTCCAGCTGGCCCGCGACGAGATGGCCAACCGCGGCCTGGGCCAAAACGCCGAGTGGATCGGCTTCCCCGCCGCCGCAAAGCTCTGGCAAACACCGGTGGCGACCTCCCTTGCGGCAACGGGGCCGGACGACGCCACGCTGGACGCCGGCATGGAGGTCCTTGCGCAGGTCCACCTCGGGATCCAGACGCTGAAAGAGCGCCGGATGGATGCCCTTGACTTCCACGAGGTCAACGTGCTGCAGCTGAAGGACGCCCTGCGCGCCGCCTTCGAGCTGGGCCGGGTCAGCAAGTAACCAAGCACGAGGAGAACTGGACATGCTGCTCACCGACTTGATCGACCGACTGGAAGAACTGGCCCAGGCGCACCCTGACGCCGAGGTCCGGCTGATGACCCAAAGCCAATGGCCTTTCGAATACTCGATCCAGGGATTGGCCACCAAGAGCAACATGGATGACGAGAGCGACCGCCAGGAAGCCGAGCGAATCCTGGAACGGGGCGTCGACCTGGATGAAGAGGATGAGGTTGGCCCCCGCAAGGAAGTCGGCACAGGCCCCGAGATCATCTACCTCGTCGAGGGCAGCCAGCTCGGCTACGGCAGCAAGGCAGCCTGGGACGTTTGCGAACGCTGAATCGCGCCGATCGAAAACTGATACACCAATCACACGCCCGGGCCGACAGGATCCTGCCCAGGCAGCAACCAAGGAGTCGAGCAATGGCAAAGCAGAACTGGGACGTAAAGGCCTTTGTGGCCGGACAGGTGGCGCTGGGACGCGAGACCCTGGGCGGTGCCCGCAAGCGGCTGGGCCGCGTGGATGTGCAGCTTCAGCAGGCCTTCCTGCAGCTTGGGCAGGATGCGCAGCTTCAGGCGGAGATGGCCACGGTGATGGGCCGCATGCAGGCACTGAATGAAAGCGTCGAGCAGGTTGCAATCCACTTGGAGGCCCAGCTGCCAGCCGATCCTGCCAGCCAGGAATGAGCAATCACATCGCTCATAGCATAACGCCCGGCGCTGGCCTGGAGGCCAGCCCGGGCACTCATGCGGAAGAGCAATGTACGAGCAGATGATTCGAGAAGAACTTGCGCGCCAAGATCATATCGGTATATCTTCTCGCTGGGTAGAGGCCTGGATGCGTCTTGAACTGGGCACTTTGGACTGGATTGACAAGGCGCGCTTTCACCGTGAGGTGGCAATCGCTACTCAATGCATATGCGCCTGCACTGATCAGGACAATGAAATGTTGGCAACTTCGCTTTTAGGGGTCAGACACATTTAGATTAAAATGAACTACATGCCTTTTACAATCGATTTTGCTTCTTCTTCGCTAAGTGCGGACCGTGACGAAACATCAATCGTGTATTTAATACCAACAATCCCGCGCGGGGGTATATAGTCGTCCGGCAGGCGTGGGAAGGTGCCAACAACATCGAAAATCAAGCAATCCCGTAGGTTGAATCTGAAAAGCGATCCAGATTGTCGCAAACCGTCGTGCCAACCCACCTTGCCTACTTTGGACTCAAAAACCTCTATCATCTTGCCGTCTTGCCCCAAGGCACCAATCACCTCATCAATCTTCGTCGCAATTGTTTCTTCGCCATCAATGGAGCGTTCCAACTTGATGCTTGCGAAAAGGAGTCGCTTGTCCATCGGTGCGCGAAGTTGGTCTATACGCGAAATATCGTGTCTGTCGTCTGAGCCGACCGTGGTTTTTACTTCAAGGTGGGCGGAATCCCCTACAAAATCATGTCTTTCACGGAGTGGCCCACTCCAAAGATTGCATGCCCGTGCGCCAAGAGTCGGCAACATGATTCGCCACAGGACCCATAGTTCACCGAACAATCCAATCTGCTGGCTGATTCCCAGTTCTGGTGCGATAGGCTTTAATGCCCCTCTGAAATCACCTATGACATTGGTTACTGCATCAATGGGCTTCCGTCCTTGTATCACCAACGCTTTGAAAACTTGGTTTGCCAGCGGAGTGAAAATTGGCTCGTAATGGCTTCGAGCCGAAACATCCAAATAGGTGCGGTCCACCTCGATGACACGAACGCTGATCCCTTGAAGGTCCTGCGGAAGCTCACCCGGATCCTCATCCAGCGCAATGAGCAGATGTATGCGCCCCTCGTCGTCAGCCCCAATCAAGCACCCGTATACCTGAGGATTCACAGGCTCTACAATCAAACCAGGTGCTTCAAGTCGAGATCGCAGATGTTCCCATCGTTCTATCGAAATCTCACCCATTTGCCACTCCGCGATTGACCACAAAGGTCTGCCCTTCGTCGCTGGTCCTTGGAAGCGACAGAGCAATGCCAATGACGGTTGGGACTTCAACGTGGAGTGATTCAGGATCCAGGGCGTAGATCATCAAGAGTCCGCGGTCAGGTGGACGATCCAGGCGCATTGCCTTGGCGTTGTATGAAGTGGCACTCCGATGCGTTTCCGGTCCGCCATTTAAATCGACACCCTCATGGCGTGGCTCAGTCAATATCCCGATGGATTCCGACGCGGTCAGCGAGCGCTGGGCCAGCCCAATCAAACTCGTTCCCAGGTGAATCTGTCGGCCACGTTTAGGATTCGCCACAAAGATGGTCCATGTCATGAGTTCGCCGACCGTCGCCCTTTCCATGATCCAGTCGGCGATCATGGAACTCTGAAATGCAATTGTGTCTTCGTGAACAATGAACTTTCTCAAATAGTCGGCAATGATCACTGCAGGTACGTCGTGATTCAGACAGCCGCCATAGGCTTCATGAGTCGGCGGATAAGCCTTCAAGAGGTCATCTGTCAGATTGACGTTCTGCTCCAAAGCCAATGGATCTCGCAATGGAAACAGAATGGTCTGGGGATTCTCACAAGACCATGAACGGGCAGCCTCTTCCAACTGTTTGCTTTTCACTTTGCTTGTAAGCAAGAGTTTCGTGTGTGCTCGCATTTTGATTGCCATCTCGTCCGGTCGGCGACCTGCACGGTTCAAGGCCGTGATTGAATCCCTCAAGGATTCCTCCACAAGCGCCAGCTCCACGAACCACTGAGCAATACCTTCGGTGGTCCAAATTCGAATCAGGTCCTGGTAGCCCGCGCGGAAGCCATACCAGCGAGCCATCTGCAACAGGGAATCCGCCATGGCCGTGGTGCGCAGAAAGTATGCGACCGTCAACCCTTCCAGCGTCAATCCACGTGAAAGGCGATTGCCGCCGACTGCAATCAGTTGGCGCTCGGGCTTCTCATCGTATTCCAATTCTTCGCCGGTCGTGCTGTTCAAAACGATGACCTGCAGTCGAGCCAGATTGGTCTCGGACTCGGCCAACACTGCGTCTTGATCAGCAGGGAGGTCCACAACGCCAAGATCGTCGAGTGTGGAGCGGAGCAATCCCCTCAAGTACCCTGGAACTACCTTCTCGTGATCTCGCCAAGCTTTGATTTGATGATCAATTGAACTGCCTATGCGAATCTGGTCCTTCTGTAAATGAGAGGCGTGAACCAGCATGGTGTGGGGTTGCCCTGCTTGGCCTCGCAAGTTTCTTATAGCGCCTGCTACCGTGAACACTAACAGCGCATCACAAAGCGATTGAGGAAGCCCTTGTGCTTCCTCCACGACATAAGGCGTCCGCTTCTTTCGCCGCTTGGTCTTCAAAGCGCGGACATCCTCTTCGGTCACAGATCGTAGCACGTGTCGCCCTGGACTTGTTGCTCCAAAGAGTTCCTCCGTGCCTGTGTAACCATCTGGTCGAGGCAGCTGGATGACAAAGTCCTTGGGAAACAAATCCTCACCTACTTCCTGATCGACGGCATTAGGATCGATCAGGATGTTTGCAAACGGTGTTGCAGTATACGCGATGTATGTTGCGCGGGGGATACGGCGCAATGTGTCGCGGATGAGAGAGTTTGTGAGTGATGGATCAGAATTCTCACCATTATCATCGTAAACGCTGGGATCACGTCGATTGCCCTTTGTATTGATCGACGCCAAATCCGCTTCGTCATCAATCAGCAGCACCGGCACGTCGCCCAATTGTCCGTCTAGGCACTTGATCCAATCGTTCAGCCGATTTAGAATTGGAACAGTTTTTTTCATTACTACCAAGACCGTTCCAGCAGTTGCAAAACCGTTGGCGAATTCCGGAATCTGGAAATCACTTTCTTCCGTTGTAAGAGATGTCCAATCGACACCGACTCGGACCAACTCTCTGTTTAATCGCTTCTGAGTTTGATTTCTCAGAGAATCGTGGATTCCCGACAGGACAATGATTAGTCGGTAGCCAACATCAGCGGCTCGCGCTGCAACTGCCGTGAAATTGGCCGTCTTTCCACTTTGGACATAACCCACCACGAGGCCGCGACATTGGTACACGCTTCGCCTGATGTCCGTGGTCCTGCAAATGATTCGCAAGGATTCTTCAGCCACCGAATCAACCTGACGGGGCTTCCATTTAGGCTGAGATCGTAGGTACGTTTCATGGCGGGACCAGTTGGTCCACTTCGTACCGTCGGTCCAACTTCGAACGACTGGTTTCAGGGTGAAATGCTGAATCAGGTCAGACATGGTCGTTGAGAAGTTTCATTACTCCCGCTTGTTCCAAGACAAGAAGGAACTGGGACAACGCGAACTTGGCAGTGTTATCATCATCTATCAAACGTACGAGCTCGACAAGTGCAGGGATCATGGGCGTGACTTCAACTTGCTCTCCAGTGAATCCAGATTTGCGCTCCCAAGGTTGATCGCCGGTCTCTACTAGCCTAATTGCCGACTTCTCTGCTTTGGAAGGCTTTGTCTTCTTGGGAGATTTGGGTGACAACCCTTCCTCAGGCTTACCAGGCTGATTAATCGGTTCTGAAGTGCTGCCATCTTTGGGGTTCTCGGTTGGTTCTGCCTTGACACTTAGCTTTTTTGACTTTGCGTAACGTGTTCGCGCCTCTGCGCGCGGTTCCTTGACGATGTCCCGAATGTGCTCACTAACACTCACTGGGAGTTGTATGATTTGCTTGGAGATGTCGACCTTAAGCAAGTCGTCAGATTTCCGATCAAAATCCACAGAAACACGCAGCAGCTTTGTCTTCTCATCTACAGCGAAAATTCCTTCCCAGCCGCCCCATTTGATGAGACGATCCAAGCGGTAGAAAAACAGCCCCTGAGTCTCGTTCCAACGTCCATAAAGTGAGATCCGATCCCGCGCATCACGAAAGGCCTCGGCACTCTCCGATGCGTGGTATGTCTGGAATTCGACTTCGTTAGGCGTTATGAAGCACCTGACACTAATGTTGGCTGTATTCTCCGGCGTTTTCTCATTCAATTTAATTGTCTTTGGGTCATAAGCCTTTGTCAGTGGATGCCCCATAGGATTGTTCGGAACTAGCGGATTTCCATTGAGTTTTATCTCTAATTTTTCTCGTCCACAAATCATACCTTCCAAATATCTATGAAAAACCAGTTCCAGATGCTCACGAATTTTGGTCAATTCAAATGAATAAGGATCTATACCTTTTGCTATAGGCATCTCAATAGGAGGTCGCATTTTGGTCAATAATACAGCGGTACCATTTTCCTGAATCAATGTAACTTCACTGAATTTCTGCTCAACCGGCGTCGTTAGAACATCCCATTTACGAGTTTTTACAAGGTGGTCTCTATCCCACGTCATGTGGACCAAACTGCCGCCAAGGGCTTTTGTAACAACAGTCAAGCAATCTGCCTGCGACCAGGACGCCCCTTTTAGTCCGTATCCATATTTACCAAGATCGCTCCCTTCATATTGTCCACGCTTTTTAATACGCATTGCAACGGACAACTGTTCAGAGGTCATGCCACATCCATTGTCATGGATACACATCCAGCGTCCGCCCTGATTGGGATTCGGAAACGTGATGTTGATCTCTGATGCACCTGCAGAAATGCTGTTGTCAATCAAGTCCGCCACGGCACTAGGGAGTTGATGACCCGCACGGGCAAGAATATCAAACAGGTCAACAGGATCAGGTTCCATGCCATTCACATCAGTTGTGGTTGAGTTCATTGTTTCAATCCTTGTGAATAGGTTTGGAAAATGCTTGCCAAGAATCCCTCGCGTGAATCTTCCTTCTTCCCCGTAAAGGGCGATCATTCCTGATTGATTCAATCTCGCGCTCTCACCGTGTGATACGATTGCATCGCTAGCTGGATGATCCATCGGTATGACCATCCACGAGGCGGTCGCAGGCGTATGGGATGAATCCACAATCATGGCAAACAGAACACCTGGTTTAACGAATCCGAAATACTTATTTTTGGGGCACCAACCTTCCAATCGCCAGTTCTTGTCTTGTCGCTTAAGCCATTGTTCTCGCTCAACTACCGTTGATTCATCATCCATACAACGGCAGTTGATGAAGATTCTATCGGTATCCTTTGCTGACGGAAATACTCGATCCACTACGTCCCAATCAAAATTGACCGCGCGCTGCTTTGATATCTCATTGCCAAGCCTACGATACTCATGGAACATTCCAAGCTCAGAATGCGTGAGTTGCCTGAGAATGGTAAATATCATGGCTTTCCTGCTGTATTAGAAACAAGCGACTTGCTCAACCCAAGTAACTTGGTGCGCATATCAACAATGGCAGACGCACCAAGACTTGTCCTGATGCACATGGCAATTGCATAGGCAAAGAGCGGGGGAACCGCATTGCCAATCTGTCTGAAAGCAGGATTCATCGATCCTTTGAAAACAAATCCGTCAGGGAAGGACTGAAGTCGCGCGGCTTCCCTGACCGAAATTGTACGTGCCTGAACCGAATCGAAATGGATGTGAGAATAGCTGTCCTTCCCGAGATGTGCCAACAGTGTTCGCACAGGTTTTGTCGAACTGAGCTTCCACCATTTGTTGGGAAATTTCGTGGGATCATATGGCAGTCGCCATGATTTAATGTAATCACGCACTTCAACAGTTCGTCCGTCAACCGAAAGACCGCGCCGCGTTCGCTCCGCCAACCAGTTCTCGATCTTCCTCTCGACAAAGTCAAAAATTTCTGGATACTGCCACCCTTGTCCTATCTCCGCGAAAATTTTGTAATCGCGCGGAAGATAACGTATGACATGCCCCGTAGTGTAATCTCTTGTGCCGAATCCATTCCACCGACGCATCAAATGTGAATATGGCGTGCTTGCTTTGGAAGTAGTGTACCGGACCGGAAGGGAAGGATCCTTGGCTCCACGCTTTAGAATGCCTCGGTTTAATAAATCGAGTGCATTTATTACGGGAAGATCGACAAGAGCCTCTTTCGCCGTAATGGCGGGCGGGTTGTCCTCGCCAGGATTCTCAACCCATCTATGGTGCTCGGATCCCTGTTCGATGACAAGTTTACGAGCGGTGCCTTTCGTGCCCTCGTATCCTTGCGGAAGGACCACATGATGCGTCGGGTTTGGAAATGCAGGATTTATTCCAGTATCTCGATGAAAGCCAATCAGAATCATTCGTTCGCGCGTTTGTGGGACTCCATACCAAGATGCATTCAATAATGTGTAAGTAACCTCGTAGCCTTCATTTGATAAACTCCTGGCGACCAGCTCAGCCACATTGTTACCGCCATGATTCAGGATGTCAGGAACATTTTCCATCAATAGTGCAACTGGTTTAGTGTCGCGAATGTACTGAACGTACCGTTCCCACAAACTCACCCGCCCATCTACCAAAAAAGCGTACTCTGCAGATTCCTCTTTTCTGCGATGAGCCTGTTCCCTTAGCTTCGCCCTTCCCACTCTTGCAAATGCTTGGCACGGAGGGCCGCCGACTAGAACATCAATTTGGTCATCGACTGGGCCAACCATCCCGATTTCGGTGAAGATGTCGGATGGATCCTGACTTGTCACGTCTCGCGAGATGTGGTGCCCAGGATGGTCGCCCCCGAGAGAAAAGGACCCAAAGTTAGCACCAAGCGATTTTGCGGCCCACTCATCAATCTCGACTGATGCGACGGGAGTGAAACCTGCAGTGAGAAAGCCAAGCGAAAGCCCTCCACAACCTGCAAAGAGGTCCATGTATCTGATTGGCTGACCAGACTGGAGGCGTTTCAATTTATTTACGATTACGTTACTACTCATATACATAACTCAACAATAGCTACTAGGCACATTAGGTCACAAGTGGCTTGTTCGGAAATCGGCAAACAAGTAACTACTTTTTCCATAAGAAACCTTCGTGATATAGAACTAGCTCATAGACGGTAAGCGCGCACAAGTAAGACTCCATGGCGGTTTCAATAACTCCTATTAGTAACTTCTATTTAACCAGGAAGTCCTTGATTTTTCGACGAATGCACTCCAGGTCAGCCAGCTCACACTCCCAGATTGTCAGAACATCCCAGCCACATTCATGCAGAAGATTCAAATTTCTAACATCCCTCGCATGATTAGCAGACAGTTTCTTCTGCCAGAACTCCACGTTGGATTTGGGTAAAATGGCATTTTTGCATCCATCGTGGACATGCCAGAAGCAGCCGTGGACAAAAATAACCTTTCGCCGTGAGATGAAAGCCAGATCCGGCGTTCCGGGCAGATCGCGGCGATGGAGTCTGAAACGGAATCCCATGCCATGAATCAGCTTTCGGATTTCAACTTCAGGGATTGTATCTTTACTCCTTATCCTCGCCATTTGGGCACTGCGCTGTACCTTGCTCAACGAATCCACTGCACTCTTCTCCAATGTATTCAATCTCTTTATTCCGGTAGACGCTCCGCATTATCATCTTTCCATGGTACCTTTATTCCCAACCTATCCAGCTTCTTCGAGAATTCACTAGCTTCGCTGCTCTCAACCCATTTTTCATCCTTTTGTCTTAAAAGTCCATTATTTCTCATAACATTCACCACCTCAGTCTTACGACTGTCACTAATCATTTCCATTATTTCAATCTCAATCGCAGACAGCTTAATGGCATTAATTTGATAATCGAGGAATGCTTCCCATGCCATTGGAACCCAATGCTTTACTATTTGCGTTCCAATAACATTAGCATAGCTTCTTATTTCATATTGAGCACTTGAGTTCATCCTTAATGACAAAAAATGAAAAAGATTGTGCAAATCAATTTTCCAATAGGCTTCAGTATATGTAGAAAGCGGTAAATCCTTTCGAGCCTGCTCACGTGCCACACCCGCGCCTATCCTCTCCTCATAAATCGCCTTGCAGGCAATGTGATTCTCTACTTCACTACGACTTAATTGCTCTCCAATCTCGATCGCAATATTTCCTTCACTTCCCTGACGATTTCCCGAAGATTGTGATCTCCATTCACTTGGCCGAGTTTCATGCATTGAATCTATGGCAATCGAATACCGCGTCGAATATTCGTTAACATTAGCCGTTCTATGTCTAATCCATTGACGCCAACAATCCATTGGCACTCTAACATGCAATTTCAACTCACACATTTCGAATGGAGTCGTATGCTTATGCCGCATCAGATATCTAATTAGACTTCTATCATCACTCACGTGCTTGGTTCCAGCGCCATATGATACTCGCGCTGCTTGGACAATTGACGAATCGTTTCCCATATAATCAATTAGCCGCACAAATCCATCATCCAAAACAGATATAGTCCTGTTGATGATATCACCAACCTGAATCTTTTCGTCATCTCTCATCTCAAATTCCTCATATTTCACTGCTCCCAAATATCAAACACTGACACAACATCATCCGGTACAGAATAGGCGGCAAAATTATATGTCTCTGGCTCGGCGTAACAAATCTGCACTTCTCTGCTCTCTAAAGCGACATTAGCAATTGCAATGGTCGATATTTTCGTGTTTAATGGGACAATAATATGGTTATAACCTCTCGATCCATCAATTTCTGCCATCAATGATTGAGCAGTTTGAATGGAATCATTACAAGAGAATTCAAAGGATCGTACCGATCCACGACTAGAAACCATATCGCTAACTAGTTTATGAAAGTGCAGCATGGGCGCTAAATGTGACTCACAAGTGAGGTGTTGTGCTGCCGAAATTCCTCTACCTAAAAGCAAGAGATCGGGATCCATCTCTACTATCATCCGCGTTGCACGTTCATGTTCAAATCCGACAAGAACAATCAGACAATTAGGTCTACCTGGAATTAGGCGCCCTGGAAATCCCAAAACACTTCTTATATCCTTGCAACCTTTGCTTAGCCACTTTCTCTCATCCGGGTCACCTATAGAATACTCCAGTGCGCCTGTATAAATGCACGTTATTTTGGTGAACCTATTTTTAAATCGATGCAACGATTTCAACAATATCAGAAGCATTTCATGTGTAAATGTCGTTATATCAATTACGACATCCCTTATATCAAGCTTCACCAATTCATTTACAACTCTCGCCATAGTGTCAGCCGTGAATAGTGGCTCGTGCATTTTAGTCAGTACCACTGAGTTCTCTATAAAAAACATACTTTTTATCTCTTCAGCAGTATCTAGAATCACAGGTGAACAATCTGTCGAGGCAAATATTTTTACCATTCTAAATTTCATCGACTTCACCGACGCTGGTACTGATTTTGCCCGTTCCTCAAAGCTAGCACAACAAAGGAAAGCGCCCTGTCTTTCCCCAAGGAACTTTGGCAGATCAGAGATAGGCACCTTCAATTCGTTCCTCATGAAATGTCCTAATTAAAGAGAGTCAATTGCTCTGGTTCTTCCTGTGACTCAACATCTCTCAATCGTTTTCCGTCACTCATTGCTCCCATTAGTCGTTCATTAGTTACAAACAGGTAACCAGCAAATCCTGTGGGATCCAGAGTAAATTGAGGCGCAAGACATCTATTTAGAATGAAAAGCCACGTTCTACCTGTCCCATCCTTGTTGCCAATAGTGGCCATATGCAGATATCCAGTCTGTACTCCGAAGGAAAGAACATCCATTATCTCCTTGGTAGGAACGTTTGTCAGCGCTATTGAGAATACTCTGCGTTCTGATCTATCTGAAACTAAGATGTCATGAAATGTAAATCCCATCGCATTTATCAAATTTTGAAGGTTCTGAACGATTCCTAATTTGCCTGTCAAGACCTCTTCGTCAGTTTCCAATTTTTGAAACTGGGAAAACATCATTCTATCACCCTGATCCCTTGCTACTTTATTTTGAATACCGCACGGGATGCTTGCAATCGCGGCTGACTCGCCAGCTTCTTTTATTGTTTCATCAAACATAGCTGCAGCAGAATCAAGAAAATATCTGATAACACCAGAAGACAGATGAACTAAATGCTCAAATCCCGCATACATGTAAGTTGATCTAGCCTTCCTAGTACCCCCCAAACTTCTAATATAGTTTGGCCTTGCATAACGTAATGCATCATCTGAAGCGCGGTAACCTGTTCCTTCTTCCTCCCAAGCAGAAAGTAGTCGCAATCTTTCCTTCTCAACAGCCTCTTCCTGCTTCTTATAAGATGGAAAATAGTCTTCTGGTAGCACACCACTTATTCCCGCCAAGTCCAATCGCTTTTGAACTATCTCTTTAACTCGTCTATGGTATGCAGTTTTACTCGTTGTATATCTGTCTGAAATATTTATCTCCTGATAATCATGTGGGGATTCCACAAGTGTCCCATTCGGAGACACGAAACTCTTGTAATTGCCTAACTGTGCCGAGACTTTTAAACTGATTTCTGGGTGAGTTCTGGTAGACAACCAAGAGTTCAAGATCTTAGTTTGGGTCTTACTCAAATTATCAGCATCGTCTATAAATAGATAGACGCACTTCTTAGGAAATCCTGGTAGCGCTATAAGACCTTGAAAAAATGGCACTAAGAAACCTGTAAATGACAATAATGGCAGATTATAAGCAGGGGCAGGTGAGTCAATCTCAGGACAAAATTCTAAAACATAGCGAATAAAATCTGCATGCATGTCAAGTGCATGATCATACAATGACTGAAAAAAACTCTCTGCGGAAGCGTCATCAAATCTACATTCGGATTTGCATCCAGACAGCTTAAGACGACGAGAGTAGGTCTTTTCTAAAAACTCGCGATATCTATTTTCATCAAATACTAAATTGCTCGACAAAGATTTTGTTAACGCTTGCAACACTTCGATAATGACAGAGAGAGTAAAAAAGTGTTCGTTTATAAGAAATGCGGCATGATGACAATCCAGTCTTTCCAAATCAGTTATCTTTAACTGAGTGTTTTTAATTGGCACATGAAAGGCAAGAAATTCTAGATCCTCAAATGAACGTCCCTCTTTTAGTTTTAGAACATCAGGCAGAAGGCATCGAAAAATCATGCTTTTCCCCGAACCACGGGCTCCAAGAATCATTGAATGACCAGGATTTCTAACCTGCGGAAAGTCAGAGAAGACTTCGACAAACAGCTGTTGGGCAGTTGATGCGTCCAACTTTTCCGGACTCATAACGGTAAACGGATTGGAAAATGTTGAGCTTTTTTGCATTTCTAACATGCGCCATCTCCCCTCAATAATCCTTGCAATGCGATACCATCGGCGGCGGCTAGTGGCTTTTCTACCATTGAGCATATATCTTTCTCAATGGAATTTGGGTACCCTGACAATTTAAGAACAATCTTATCATGAAAGACAGGATTCAGAGTATGCGGTTTATGGACATTAATTTCAGCACTAATTGAATTAATGCCTATCATTCCACGAAAATACCGGCTGCAATATTCAAGTTCCGTCAAACATTTTTTAAGCCTCAACAAGATTTCATCATATAAAAACATCTCAGAGTAACCTCTAGGATCACCGACATTCTCTTTCGTCGATAAACCATCTGCTAATTCAAGTGGCAAATCAAACTTCAATATCAACGAGTTTCCACTAACTCCAGTTTGTTGCAGGCATTTAGAATAGTAGTGAAAAATCTGATTCTCGGGTGGTAGTGATTGCAGCAAAAACCTTGCCGCACGCGTATGATCATCTGAGATTTCATCCGAAAAACGTAGTATTGCGGCTAATAGAGCTGGTTTAATTAATGCACCTTGAAGATGTTCCTCCTGAGCCAATGATGAAATTGTGTCCTTCGAGCCATTAATTTTGCCGCCATGAGCCATTGCGACAGTCGCTATGGTCTTTTTAAGAGGAGTTTCGGATGGAAATAGAACGCCAAGCTCTTCCATCACTTCAAACACTCGTTTCTCATGTTCATCTCTTCCAAAGATGTTGCCAACATCATGAAAGTGAATGGCAAGCAATAAAATGAATATTTCATACCCGCTCAGTTGCTCTACGCCAATTCCTAGCAAAAGTCCTGCACGTTGAATGACCATTTCAACGTGTTCCTTTCCGTGATCATTTAGAAGGCCAGAACCATGAAGTGCCGCTCCAGTGACAACTTCTGGATGAATATTTCTGTTCAAGTAATCTTCTATCTGCTGAAAGATTCTTACGTAATTACCTGCATTGATGGGGAATTCATTAGTCTTTTCAGTATACCGTTTTTCAAGTTGAAATCGGAGACCGTCTTTTTCACTGAAAACACACGTCATCTTTTTCTCACTTGTTATTGAGCATTGATTTCTGATTGTTTGAAGCGGAGAACTTTACAATTGCTTCAAAAACAGATTTAGCCAACAGCGGCGGAACTGCATTTCCTACCTGTTGCTGCTGAAATCCAATAGATCCGCGAAACTCGTACCAATCAGGAAAAGACTGTAACCTTGCTGCTTCTCGTACCGATAATCCGCGATTTTCCCATGGATGCACGACCATGTTCTTTCTATAATTTCCCAAAACAACAGATGGTTTGTCTGCACTTAAACGTCGATAAATGCCGGTGTGGCATCGTGTTCTATCAGTATAGTTTGCCATCAAATCTTCCGAGATATTTTTCCAGTTTCCTCCCTGAGGAATCTGTTTGTAGCGTTCTATTATATAATCAGCACTCTTTGTTACTAAATTTCCAGTGCATTCAGTTTTGTCATCTCTCATCTCGCGCGCGTATTTAGATCGTGCAACTCTTGCATATTTAGAAGTACATTTACTTGCGCCATTAGATAAAATGGGCAAATCAGCCAGCGCTTGACGAACAGTAACTGGATGTCTTGATGTAGCTTTAGGCATTTCTAATTTAAATCCATTACGTGAAGCAATAATGAAGAATCGTGATCGAATTTGGGGTACGCCGAAATCAGATGCGCAAAGAACTCCGTTATTGCATGAATAACCTGCTGTCAACAAATTGCCTATGACAGAGTTCAAGAATAGACCGTTTTCAGTTTCAACTATACCCTTCACATTTTCAAATACAATCCAATCAGGCTTCCATAGATGCACAATTCTAATGAATTCCTCAAATAACCAATTCGTGGGATTCTTGCGGTTTCGTGTGCGCTGGTTAGAGGTCGAAAACCCTTGGCATGGCGGACCGCCAAAAAGAATTGATACTTTGTCCTTTTGAGAAACGTTGATTGTGTTAACATTTTTTATGTTATCAACAACTAGTGTCGTATCAGGATGATTAAAGGAATAGGTGGCTGCTGTGTGCTTATCACATTCAATAGCTAAAGCGACATAGACACCTGCCATCTGAGCGCCGAGCGACATACCACCGGCACCAGCAAACAGATCGACTCCGACGAAACTAGACTCGGCGTTTTGCATCATCTCTCTCTGTTCAATTTGTAATGCAAGTCGTTGCGTACTAACATTTTCAGATTATACATATAACACTCACCTGCCATGGTTGATTGATTTTGGGAAATGTAGTATGCATGTAGTTGAGTCTCAACAGATCCTCTAATGATGGGCCGCCCAATACGTAGGATTGCCCGCGCTCGAAATCACCCCTTACAACCAAAGTGCCCCTGCGTGCCCGGCCGCTTTGCGATGGACCACCCCCCCGGCCCGCCTGTTCAAGGGGCCGCCGGCAGGTAAAGTCGGCGCTTATGCCCGAGCCCATGTCCCAGAACTACCATTCTCGGACCTTTCCCAGCCAACCTGGTGGGCGATCCCCTTGACAGGCAAAAGCCGCCCCAAGGCGGCGCGGCATGTTCTCGGACATGAATTCCGGGTTTTGGGCACTTGGTGGCCCAGAAGGTCAGTCGCCGAAGGGATCCGGCGCCTGGTCGTCGGCCTGGGCGACCTCCATGCCGGCGCCTGGCGCGCCGATGGCGCCGACGCCCAAGCCCTGCGGCGCCCCACCGGCCCGCAAGGCCTTCAGCTGGCCCGGGGTCATGGTTGCCCGCACGCGCTCCAGCAAGGCGCCCACGCCGGCCGCAGCCGCCAAGGCGCCCAAGCCTGCGGCGTCCCGGTTGCCCTTGGACTGGCCGTCGGCGATCTCCTTGGGCGTCGCACGCAGGTTGCGCAGGTGTCTGTCCACAATCTTGGACAGGAAGTCCATGTCCTTGGGGTCCAGGGAGGCGCCGTCGTAGAGCAGGCGCACGTAGGCCGCGCCGGCCATCAGGATCTGGCGGAGGTCCGCACCCGTGTTCAGCCCGGCGTAGTCCCGGTAGATCTCGGCCACGTAGGCCTCCAAGGCCCGTTGCCGGTCCTTGTCCTTCGGAAAGACCTCGGGCACGACCACGCCGGCCGGGAGCTCCGGTCTGGCCTCCAGGTCGCCCGGCGCCAGGTCCTGGTGATCCGTGCAGCGCATCCCGACCGCGGGCACGGCCGACCGGCAGAGCCTGCCGCCGTCCATCTCCATCCCGCAGCGCGGGCTGACTGCGATAGGGTTTCCCCGGCTGCCGGTGTCGATTCTCCCCGGATCTCGCTTCATGCCATCCTCCAGCATCTGTGGGCGGGCCTGGCCCCAGGGCCGGCTGGGAAGGCGCACGCGGAAAATCTCAACAGCCCTGCAGGCCCGCCTGCCGTTCATGACCCCTTTGCGCGCTTCCTTCAAAGCGGCGAACTGAAATCCGTGCCTGGCCGCGCGCCATCCTGCCCAATTCTCACTTCTGAGAATCCGGCTCCGCCTTTCTCAATTCTGAGAATCCGCCCTCACACCCGGATCCTGCGCTTGGCCTTCGGCCGGGGCGCCTTCCGGGCCTGAAGCCCCGGTTCCTCCACCAGCCGCTTGTAGGCCTGCAGCTTGGGGTTGGGCATGGTTTCGATGAGAGGCGCGATCTCGTCCTGCAGGTCCTTCCAGGCCGTGGTGGTCAGCCGACCCTGGGCATCCTTCAACACCAGATCGAACTCGGTCTTGGAGAGCCGTCCAATACGGCGCAGCACTTCGCCGTTGGTGCGGTGATACGCGCGGGCCAGCAGGCTGACGATCTGGTACGGGTCGGTGAACGTGGTCTCGTTCGCTGGTGTGACGCGATAGAAGTGCGTGGGCGTCTCGATCTGCTCGTGTCCGATGAGGTGGATCTTCATGAGGTCGGCCAGCTCTTCCTTCCGGCCGTAGAGGATCTTGGCGGCACTTGACAGGCGGTCGTATTCGATGGCGATGGCCGAGAGGTCGCCCGGATTCACCTGGACCTGGGGCAGGCCGCGCTGGGCCACCTCGCGCCAAAGCGGGCAGCGGGTTTTGTGGTCGCACCAGGCGCAGTACTTGTTCAGGTGGGGTTCGAAGCGCGTGCTCTTCTCGCAGCGCCGCACCAGCGTGACCACCTGGTGGAGCGCCAGGTCGAGGTCTGACGCGGAGCGCGTGGTGCGCTGGGCGATGCCGTGCCGAAGGAGGACGAACTCGAAATCGACGGGCGTGTCCGGCGTAACGGCCAGGGCTTCGGATTCGCGCACGGCGATCTCGTAGAGCGACGCTTGCAAGGAGTGACGGAGCTCGTCCTTCGTGTAGAGCATGCGGTTGGTCTTGTAGTCCTTGATGCGCACGACGCCCTCCGGCGTGACCTCCAAGCGGTCGATGAAGCCGACGATGGGGATGTCGCCATCGGGCTCCTCGATCACCAGCTCGAAGGGCCACTCGAGGCCGAGGATCTGGTCGGCGTAGAAGTCGCCGCTCTTCAAATACCCGACCAGGATGGCCTGGGCTTCCTCCAGCAGCATGCCGCTGGCCTCCGGATGTTCTTGAAAGGCCTGGGTAAGGCTGTCGAGGACGAGCTTCTGGTGGCGAAAGAGCCGGCCCTTGTGCCTGGCGGCCAGCAGCGTGGTGCACGCCAGCTCGAGTGTCCGGTGGCAGAGAGTACCCAAGATTGCGGGTGAGATGGGATTGGCCAGCGGCACCCAGGCCTCCTCACCGAAGATCTGGGGATCCAGGTAGCGGGCCTTGTAGGCCAGGGGGCAACGGGCGTAGGTGTCCAGGCGCGAGAAGGACCAATGCTCGTTGTGGACGACGAAGCCCTCGGGGATGGCGGGGTCGAGGAGGGGCGTGCCTGGGCTATAGGGCACCTGAGGCGCCGTGTGAGGCGTTGTCATGGGCGGGTCCTCGTGGTGGCTTGGCGAGTTGGCTGGAAGGTCACGGCGGGCACGTGGCGCCAGCTGGTGCGGGCGTGGCGCCAGCTAGTGCGGGCGTGGCGCGGGCGGGCGGCGCGGGGGACGCCAAAGGGGGAACCGTCGGTTAGCGGGAAACAGCGCGGGCGTGTGATGTGTGGCGTGCCCGATGGCTTTTTCCAATAGCATGGCAAGTGGCTTTTGCGCGCTCTCTCTCCAGCGCCTGCCCGCAGGCTCCAGGACGCACAACGACTCTTCTTTAAAAAAGAAAAATGATCAGTCGTCGAGTGTCCCCGATCCCGCGGGCTTTTAGAGGGAGAGCGCGCACTCCCCTGATAGTTTGCATATCGTTGGGCCACTGGGCCATCCAAGCTGATTCCACGCCCGATGGCCTGGGCGGAAATCTGATTCTGGAACAGGTCCAGTGGGCTAGAGTTCCAAACGAGTTTTTCTTGTGATACAACTTCGCTCAGCCTGACTGGACCCTTGGCCCACCAGACCCGTTCCGAACCCCTGCCGCCTGAACAAGCTCGTCCCATCGATCGCTGATCACGCCTCATCGGACTCCCCCTTCCAGGCGCGGATTTGCCGACCGCCGGCGTGCCTCGACTCATCGATCCACTCCCTGAGCATGCTGCGCGTGGTCGCATCAAGCGGGGCCTTTCGGCGGTTCAGCCAATTGGTGAGCGTGCGCACGTGGACGTTCAGCACACGCGCCAGCTGGGTCTTGGACAGGCCGGTGTCGGATCGGGCGTAGATCAGGTCGCGCAGGAGCTCGTCGACAACGCGGCCCTGGCTGTCGCGCTTGACCTTGGGGACGGGGTTGACGGCTTCCTTGGGATGCGTGCGCGACACCAGGTCCCAGAGGGCGGCCACGCGGCGTTCCAGGTGCAGGAGTCGCTCGCTTAGCTGCTCCGTGCCCTGCATGCCCGGATGGGTCTGGCGGAAGTGCTCAAGCGCGCTTGAGGTCTGGACGGTCACGTGGTCGAGGAGTTTCTTCTCGCGCCGGGCGAGGTATTGCATGATTTCAGGGGCGATGGGCATGACCGGGAGTCTCCTTGGAGTGAAAGGCGCCCCTGGCTGCGCACGGTGGCCACCAGGGGCGTGGGGTCTTGTTGGCGGGTTGGTGGCGATGTGCTCTGGCGCCAGGCGCGGGAGGGCCCAGACCCGTGACCTGCGAGCCCTGCATCATGGCCCAGGGTCCTCGCGCGCGGGGTGCGTTTCGTCGGCGCGAGGGTCTGCCGTGGAAATCCGTGCCTGCTTGGACCGCAGACTCGCAGCCAGGAAGGCGGCGGGCGTGAAGCGAATCCGGCGGGTGGGAAGCGGCAGGTCTCGGGATCCCGGCTCGCGCGGCCACGCCCAGCGCCGGGCCTTGGGTGCCTGGCATTCCAGGCGGCCCAGATGCGTGAGCGTCAGCGAGTCGCCGATCTGGAGATCCTCAAGCTGGTCCAAGAGGACAGACAGCACGTCCTGCAGGACGGACTTGGCGCTGCGCGCCGAATAGCCGTGGTCCGCCCGCAGGCGCTCAAGCAGGTGACGATGGGAGA
This sequence comes from Candidatus Delongbacteria bacterium, assembly GCA_041675285.1. Lineage (NCBI taxonomy): Bacteria > Candidatus Delongiibacteriota > Candidatus Delongbacteria bacterium. The sequence goes on along the minus strand of JBAYTZ010000021.1, from coordinate 13,492 downwards.
ATGCAGTCATGGAGTGGTGCCCTTAAGCGGGGCCGGGACCTACAGGCGCCCCGGCACGTGTGTGGGGTGTCAATCGTCGAAGGGATCACCGGGCTCGGGATGGCTTTCCTCCGGAAGAGAGGGGGAGGCGGGGCTGGGAGCGTGGACACGGCGCCGGTGCCGGGACGTCCCATCGGTCCGGCCACTGGGCGCCTCGATCTCCTCCCCTGCCCTGAGGTCCGGTGGGATGGGCAGATCGCTCAGCGTTCCCAGCCCGATCAGCGTCACGCGACTGTCCAGCTCGTTGAAATCCGCCCGGCATGGGAAGTCCTGGGCGAAGAGCGGGTAGCGCTCGCAGTGCTCGTTCAGATCGTCCACGGCCTGGCGCAGCGGGGCCTTCTGCTCACGCACCAGGGCAATGGCGACCTGGCAGCGGATCACGTCGTTCATCTTCTCGGCGGACTCCAGCTTGCGCGTGGCATCGGCGCTGAGTGCGGCAAGCGTGTCCGCCACCTCGCTCCATCCCTCGCAGCGCGTCAGCTCCTGCAGGCGTAGCACACGCGCCAGGAGATGGTCATAATGGTCCAGGTCCGTGGCGCTCGGCTTTCCGTTTGCGGGGTTCTTGTCCACAGTTCAGGTCCTCCGATGGGTGGGTGTGTCAGGTGGCGGACGCGGTGGCTGCCGCCCGGTCGGCGTCCAGGGTGACGTCCAGGATGGCGACGACGTCGCTCTTCAGAGCCTTGTCACGGCGGGTCTCGGGCAGCATGACATGGGCAAGCTCGCGGGCCCCGGCGATCCCTTGCAGCAAGGCGGCCACGCGCAGGAGGAGCGCCTCCCGGGCGCGCTTGTCGTCCAGGATCTTGCCGGCCTTGACGCGCTCAAAGAGCACGCTGGATTCGAGCACGCCCAGCGTGCCCGTTCCCTGGAGGACCTCGCCCAGGACCCCCAACGCCGCGGCGGCGGCCTCGGAGATCTCAGCCGTGGCCTGGGACGCCTCCGCCACACCACGCGCGAGCTGTCGGCGCCACGTCGCCTGCTCGCTGGCCACGCGGCGGCGCACGGTAGCCCGGTACCAGATCCAAACGCCAGGCAGGCTGAGCACAGCCAGGCCCCCAAGGACAATGGGGTGATTCATAGGGTGGCTCCATTGAAGTGGATGAGGATGAAGTCGACGACATCGGCCGGGCGGTAGAGAACGGGCCGGCCAATCTTGAGGTGGGGGGGCATCGGAGCGCCTTCCCAGCGCCGTGTCCGCAAGGCCGAGGCGGTGGTGAGCAAGACCTTGGCCAGTTCGGTTTCCGATAGGAAGGCCGGCAGGAGGGGCGGAGCGTAGCCGAGCTGGCGGAAGATCTCGTCCAGGATCTCTTGGCGCCGGGCTTGTTCCGGCGCGACAATGGGCGTGTTCATGGAAGGGCGGCCTCTCGCGCGTCTTGGTGTTTCCCACCAAAGGGGCGGCGATGGACCTGAAATCGGACAGGGAGGCCGAAGAAAAGGCAGAAAGTGCGGTGGGGACAAGGCCCCTTCCGCAGGGCTACTCGGTCTTGTCCACCGTCTTCCAGTGGGTGGTGACGATCACGAGCTGCTCGGTGATTGGAGAGTAGAAGGCTGCGCGAGGTCGCATGGGCTTCCCCACGCCCAGCTCGTCCATGAGCTTGTGCAGGATGACCAGTCCCGCGCGGCGGAAGACGCGCAGGGCGGCGAACTGGCCGGGAACCCCGTGTCCGGCCCGCCCATGGGCAGCCCGCGCGCGGTCCACCAGAAGCTCCATCCACTCCGTCGATCGGTCCTCGACGCAGCAGTAGCGCAGGATCGCGGCCAGATAAGTGTAGCCTCGCTCATCTTCACCAAAGGCGGCCAGGAGATCCCAGTTCACCCAGCGAATGTCCGTGCCGATCTCCTCGCGCGTATGCGGCCGGCGCTCCTTCGCTCGCGCTGACTTCTTTCTACCCATGGATCAGGCCCTCCCGAGCTTCATCTGGCCAGGTCCTGCAGCAGGTCAAGCGCTAGATCCAGGATGCCCGCGACCTGTTCGCGCTCGTCCGCGGTCGGCCAGCGGGGATAGAGGACCCGGGTGGACGCCGGGTCCCGGAGGGCGGCCGCGGCGGAGCGAAGGACGCCTGGCTGCAGTTCCAAGAGCTTGCGCACGCGGATGAGGAGCGGCTGCCTGCTGGTGGCCAGATCCAGCGCCCTGCGCGTGCTGCGGTGGCGATAGCCCACACAGGGGGGTGGCGAGGCCTTGAAGTGGGCACGAATCGACTCCCGCTCGCACTCCATCTGGGCCGCCGCCTCCCGCAAGCGGACCCGCTCAAAGGCGCGTCTGAGCAAGATCCGGGCGCTACCGCGCGCCGTTTGCCCTCTGTCCACTCCCGACATCAGCACGTGCTGCCGGGCGAGAGCGGCCCGGTCGCGCGTCAGGAAGTAGGCCCCGCGGATGTCGCGCGTGGCGAAGGGCGTCAGCAGCGTAAGGCGCGCGTCATTGGAAAGCGTGTCTCGCTCCACGATCTCAAGAATCCTCCAGGCATCCGCCGTGGCGAAGTAGACGGGACGTTCCCCCGACGGCCAGTGATCGATGGCGTCAGATCCCACTCGCCACCTCGCCGTCCACGATGTGCACGCCCACCTGCTCGCTTGTGGCGAGCTCCATCAGGACCAGTACGCCCTGTTCAGCCGCCCAGGCGGCCACGCGCGCCCGGGTCTTTTCAGTCATCATGGAAGCCTCGCGCAGGGCCAGAAATCTGAGCTTCGGGTGCATGGCCGCGCCCATGGCCAGGGAAACCTCCAAGCGCTGGGCATCGCTGGCCTGCTCGAAGGGCATGCCCTGGTAGAGCACGACGCCCTCGTCCGTGATGGACAAGCCACCGATGGGGAAGTGCGCGGCCAGGATCACCTGACCGATCTCGTCGTCCACGGCATCGATACGGGTCGTCAGGTCCTGGGTCTCCTTCTGCAGACGTGCCCTGTTGTCCTCCTCTTCCCGGTGGCGCGCCGCCGCGCGGGCCCGCTCGTTCGTCTCTTCCGCCGTGGCCAGGCACTCCACAAGGGCCGTCAGATCTGGGTCCACCAGCGCATCCACCTGGGCCTTGGCCACGCGTCCGTCCTCCACCAGCTGGACCACACGGTCGCGCGCGGCTTGCAGCTCACCTTCAAGGCGTGTCACCTCCGCCCTGGCTTCGCCGTGCGTATGGCGCAGGTCCACCAGCGCCTGCCGTGTGGCGTCGTTGCCTTTCTTCACCCGTCGCGCGTCTTCCAGCTCGCTTGAGAGCTGCGTCAGACTGACCACCGCCGGCGTGTTCGGTGCCGGCATGGGCAGGGCTTCCAGCCGGCTCTCAGAGGCCTTGAGGTCCCGGTTCACGTCGGTGCGCTCGTCGTAGATCGATTGGCGTCGCTTCTTCAGTTCCTTGATGGTCTCGCCGATCCCGGCCATGTCGATCAAGACGCGGCTGCGGCCCTCCGGCTTCATGCGAATGAACTCGCTGGGGTCGAAAGTCAGCGTGTTGAAGAAGGCGTCCAGGATCGCTTGGGGGCTGGGGAAGCTCCCCTTGTCCGGGGTCCAAAGCTTGAGGCCCCAGCCGCCCTCCGCCGTGACCGTGCGGGTCACGCGGATCCGCCGCGGGCTGTCCGGGCGCGCATCGTCCGACGGCGCCATGTCCAGGACGATCTCCGCTTGATCCGAACCCGCGTGCACGGGCTCGCGCGGCGCGACCTTGGCGCCGCCCAGGGCCGTCCAGATGGCCTGGATGACGCTGGTCTTGCCCTCGCCGTTCTCGCCCGAGAGGTGCGCCGTGTGGGCTGCCGGGTCGAAGGCGATCTCCACAGCCTTCAGGCGCATGAAGTTCTCGGCCTTGAGACCGACGATGCGATAGCTGTCCGCCAGCTGGTGGGGAGGCCGGGCCATGAGATGCTCCTTTCGTTAGAAGGGGAGAGGGTCCATGTCGGGGGTCGTGCCGGGACCGGGTTGGCCGGCCTGGGAGATGCCCGCGTCGTTCGGGGCCACCTCACTGAGGCTGGCGGGTCCAGGCTTCATGTCGTCGTCCTCCTGCCCGTGGAGGCGCCGGAGGGCGTCATGCAGCGGCGCCTCCAAGAGCCGGATGGAGCGCGACCGCTTGCCGCCCTCCACGCGCCGGCGGACGTCCTCTTCGCTGATGACGTGGTGGGTCTTCAGCGTGTTCGTCAACCGGTTGGCGCTGAGTTTCTTTTCGAAGGGCCAGAGCCCGTCTTCCAGTAGCTCGGTGTGAAGGGCCTCGGCGAGCTTGGCTGAGGAATACTCGTGCGGGAAGGACAAGAGCTCGTACACGCGGCGGTCCTCGCCCGTGATCAACTGCAGTAGCGTCTGCAGGATGAGGATGTCCAGGTTCTCGCGGCGCGCGCGCTCCTCCTGCTCCGTCGACTTCTCGCGCTGGGCCTTCAGCAGCGTGTCCACCAGACAGCAGGTTTCGTCCTGCCCTGACTCCCGATCCACCTGGTGGGCGAGGGTGATCAGGGGCAGCCAGATCTCCCGCTCGCGGCTGTAGAGGTCGGGCAGGGCGCCCATCAAGTCCTCGGTGTAGATCTTGTGCAGCAGATGGAATTTGGTCAGCGCCCAGCAGTGGAGGCGGTTCCGCAGAAGCGCTGTGCGGGTCTTGATCTCACGGTCGTTCTGGGCGTGATCCTTTAGGACCACGTCCTTCTGCTTCTTCAGGCTGCGGATGACGATGCAGCGGTTGCCGAAGACATGGTCGATCTCGTTGATGGACCCGAAGCACTTGGGCCCATAAGTGTCGAAGATCTCCACGAGGCCCGTGTCCATGTTGGTCCGGCTCGCGCTGGACCCTTCCTTGTAGGAATCGAGGAAGGTCGTGCGGATCGCGGCTTCCATGGTGCCGGGCTTGGGGTAGCTGAGCTTCTCGGCCTCGTCCAGGATGGCCGTCGCGCGATTGGCGTGCACCAGGCGGAAGAGGGCCGAGTCGGTGATGTTGGTGGTCTTGCGCGCGTTGAAGGCGAGCTGGTGGATGAAGTTCAGGCTGAGGCTCTTGCCGGATCCCGTGATGCCGTTGAAGTGCAGGTAGCCCAGGGTCCCGAAGAGAGGGTAGACATAGGTCATCATGATCCAGAGGGCGATTATGTCGAACTCGTGCTCGGCCGGGTACCAGATGAACTCCTTCAAGAGCGCACGGATGTCCAGGAAGAGCTCGGCCGTGCTGGGCGTGTTGGCGGATGGGTCGTGCATGAAACACTCCACACTGTTGGGGATGGATTTGGATAGGTTCCAGCGAGGCAGGTCCGGATCCGGGAAGCGCGTGAGCTTCTTGTCGTTGATGGCTCGGGATGCGTAGCGGACGATGGACACCTGGGGAGTCCCAAGGTCGACGCGAGACTCCACCACGAACTTGACTGGGATCTCGCCATCCTCGTCCACTTCGGTCACCCAGACGCCCAGGTTGCCCACGGCCTTGTCCGTGATGCTGAAGTTCAATGCTGCGACGTAGGGCACGGTGTCCTTGAAGAGAAGCCTGGGGCTCACTTGCGTCCCGCCATCCTCCGGCGGGGACTTCAGCAGCTCCTCTTTTCGCTTGGCGCCGCGATCCTTCAGCATCTCGCGCAGGCCTTTGACGGGCGTGTCGATGCGGCGACTGATGCGCTTCAGGTACGCGGACTGCAGGTTGTCGTCCAGGGCCAGCAGGGCGTCGATGATCGCCAGCAGCAGCTCCTGCTCTTCGCGTCCCAGGCGGCCGCCACCTTTCACATCGGGCAGGAGGTCGATCTGGTAGTCGATTAGGTCCGGCGCGGCCTTCAGCAGCGCCTGGAATTCCTCCTTCGTGCCGCCGGCCCGGGCCCAGTCGTTGATGTCCTTCTCGCCCGGCACGTGCAGGATGCACACGTCTCCGTCCGGCATCTGGGCCTGGAGGGCCCGCGCCGATTTCAGAACGCGGCCGCGGCCGGTGGCATCGTTGTCCCAGACCAGCGTCACGCGGCGCTGACGGGCGAAGCGCACCGCGTGTTTGGAGGCCTCCGCGCCCAGGCAACCCAGGGATGGGATGTCCCACTCTAAGAGGGTCCAGCAATCGGGGATGCCTTCGGTGAGGACGACCTCGCGCCCCGGATGGTGAAGAGCATCCTCATTGTAGAGGCCGGCCGGCCCGGGCAGGTGCAGGTACTTTCGCTTGTCCTGGGGCTCCAGGGCACGGAAGGTGAAGCTCGTCACGCGCTGGCGGACGAGCAGGGGAATGGCCAGCCGAGGACCCAGGAAGAGGACGTTCCCTTTCTCGCCACGCAGGCCTACGGCTGCGAAGTCCGCCTCGCTGAATCCCGCCAGCCAGGGATGGCTTTCCCTGACCTGAAAGAGCTTCTGGATGTCTAAGAGGCCCACACGCTGCGCGCGAATCAGCTCATCTGTGAAGCCCCGGTCGTGCAGGTAGCTCCGTGCTCGGGTCGCCAGGTCGCTGTCGCCCAGGAGCCACCCATGGCAAACCTGGGCCAGCACGGTCAGCACATCCTCCCGCTGCCGGCGGGCTGCGCTCTCGACCTTCTCCTCCTCCGTTGGGGGCTTGAGTTCGATGCCGAGGAGATCGGCGCCGATTTGCACCGCCTCCTTGAAGGACACGCCCCGTTCGGCCATCAGGTAGTCCAGCACGCTGCCGGCAGAGCGCCCGCCCGGATGGCTCCAGCAGATCCAGCTGTTGGTTTCGCGGTAGTGGGTGAAGGAGGGAGTCTTGTCGGCGTGGCCCGGCAGGGGGCAGCAGAGGGTTCGCTTTCCCTGAGCCGCCCGCGGCAAGAGCGAGTCCAAGGTCAGCTCGCGCTTGAGGTGCTCGACAACATCCTGGAAGTGGCCCACGCGATTCCCCTGCTACCGGATAGCCGCCATGAAGAGGTCGTCGCCGCGCGCCGCCAGGATGGCCGCTGCGGCGTCGAATTGGTGTTCGCTGCGCTCCTTCGTCACGTCCCAGCCCGCCCCGGCCCAGGACCGGTCGTCCCGCGCCCGAACCGCGCGCACACCGTCCGCCACGCGCGACTTTGTCGCGGTCAAGCCGCCGCCCACGCGCTCCTTGATCTCGCCCGGCAGAAGCCAGATCGTGGGCACCTCGTGGTACACGTGCGCGGCCACCAAGAGGGCCTTGGCATAGGCCAGGCCTTTCAAGGCTGCGGCACTCTGGGCGCCGGAGGACGGTGTCTCGCAGCAGAGAAGCGCGGGCGGGTAGGCTCTCAGGAAGTCGCGGATGCCTAGGGCCAGGATCTCCAGGCGCCGGCCGTCGTCGTCGGCCTTGCGCAGGCCCAGCTTGCGATCGGAAGGCGCCGTCACCAGGGTCGTCATGGCCAAGGGCCACCAGGTGGCCAGGTCCACGGCCACCAGCGCGAAGTGCGTGAAGGAGGGATCCAGGCCGACGACGAAGCGGGTGGGCCCACCAGGTCGCACGATGATGGTCGGGGCTGCCAACACGGCTATCGGCGCCGTTTCAAGCGGCGGGGTCTGCGCCGCCGGCTGTGCCTTGACAATTGTCGCCAGGAGCTTCTTGTAGGCGGCCCGCCTGCCGGCGTACTGGCGCAGCAATGGCTTCGAGTCGTTCTCCACGTGAACAACGGCGCTGTCGATGAAGTCGTAGACCTCGCCCTTCGTCTTGCCCGGCGCCGCGCGCATCACGCGGCCCACGCGCTGCTCGACGCGCCCCTCGGCCTTGGCCGGGAAGGTGAGGAGCAAGGTGTTCAGCTCGGGAATGTTGAGGCCTTCGTCGGCCACGGAACTGGCGAAGAGCACGCGCACCTGGCCGGCCCGGACCGCGCGCCGGATCAGGCGCCGCGCGTCCTTCTTCACCTTGCCGGCCAACAGTTCCCCCTCGATGCCCCGGGCCCGGGCCGCCTGGAAGAGTTGTTCCAGGTGGTCCTCCACCCGGCCGGACAAAACCAGGATCACGCGCTCCTCGTCCTGATAGAGGGCTTCCAGCACGTCCAGGACGAGGCTACGGCGCGCCACGTCCCGGGCCAGCACCTCCACGAGGGCCTGCCAGTCGCCAGCGCCGCGGTAGGGGAAGGTGAAGGCCGTGTGGATCTCGTGGATGACAGCTGGCACCAGCCAGCCGCCCGCCAATAGGTCTGCCTGGCGGGTTTCGTGCAGGAGGGGTCCAAAGGTGTGGTAGAGCTTGGGGGTCAGCCCGTCCTCGCGCTCTGGCGTCGCCGTCAGGGCCAAGCGCCACTTGGCCGGGCAGGCGTTCACCACGCGATCGAAGGTGCTGGCCGGACCGTGGTGGCCTTCGTCCAGAATGAGGCAGCCGTAGGAGCCGAGCTCGCGTGAAAGTGCGTCCGGCGCCAGGCGCGCCAGGCCTTGCACCGTGGCCACGATGATGGGCGCGCTGGATCCGGCGCTCGCGCCTGGGACGAAGCCGAAGTGTTCCTCCACCTCGTCGCGCCACTGTTCCAGCAAGTCGATGGTGTGAACCAGGATGAGCGTGCGCTGTCCGATCACAGCCAGGGCTGCGAGAGCCGTCACGGTCTTGCCGCCGCCGGCGGGGATCACCAGCACGCCCTGCTGGCGCTGGACCATGGCGGTTCGGGCCGCTGCCTGATAAGGACGCAGCGCGAGCAACAACGGTGGGAGTGCATCCCCGGGCAGGGGATGAACAGCGCGCCGATCCTCGATGCCGGGCCAGGGAACCAGCAGGTCCTTCAGCAGGGCGATGGCTCCCCGTGGCGCGCACCACATCTGCTCAGCGTCCAACGAGAAGCCGTCCAGCCGCCGCGGCACAGGTCGCCAGACACCGTCCACCTTCTCCCTGGGCGCTTGGATCCCGCGCTTCCTGGCAGCCACGAAGGCGGGGTTCGCATAGGACAGGGCCCGCTCAAGCTTCTCGCGGGCGCGGGCCGGCAGGTCCGTCATGGGCAGGCGCAGCAGGCTGTCGACGTGGATCATGCGAAGGGATCCTCGTCATCTGCCAGGAAGGAGGCGATGGATGCCGTTTCATGGCTGAACCTGCCGCCGGGAAGCGCCTTGAGGAATTGGCACCCGTATTTCTTGGACGTGACCCGTCCGTCCAAGAGCAGCACGCAGCCCTTGTCATCCTGCCGGCGGATGAGGCGGCCGAAGATCTGCCTCCAGGTGATCAAGGCGACAGGCAGGCTGTGGCCACTGAACCAGCCCTTGGGGTTGTGCTCGGCGATGTAGTCCATGACGGGATCGGCCGGCGAGGGAAAGGGCAGGCGGTCCAGCGCGACCAGGGACAGGGACTCCCCGGGCACATCGATGCCTTGGAAGAAGGTCCGCGTGGCGAAGAGCACGCTGGACACGTCATCCTGGAAGCGCTGGATGAGCTGCCTGGACGGCGCCTCGCCCTGGCAGTGACAGCGGATCCCCCGGCGCTCGAACTCAGGGGCCAGTGTCTGGTGGGCGGTGCGCAGCGCCTGGCTGGAGGTGAAGAGCAAGAGGGCGCGCCCCCGCGAATGCAGAACGGCATCGTGCAACTGGTCGTGGATCTGGTCACGGTACTCTGGCGCGCCGGGCTCCGGGAGCCCACGGGGGACCACCAGGAGCGCCGCCCGTTCGAAGTGGAAAGGACTGGGCAGGGCCACCTGGCGCGTGTGCTCGGACAGTCCGATGCGCTCGCGAAGAAAGCGGAAGTCGCCAGGCGTGGTGGTCAACGTCGCGCTGGTGGCGATGAACGAGGGCAGCCAGGAGAGGAGGGCCTGGCGGACGAACGCCGCAATGCACACGGGTTTGCCGCTGAGCTTCCAGCTTTCCCTGGAGGCCGACTCCACGTGCTCGGTCCAGTAGACCCACCCCTCGTACAGCTGCCAGGCCAGGGCCTTCACGCGCCTGCCGAGCTGGGTGCAGATCCCTTGCTGTCGTTCCAGCAGCTTGAACTCCGGGGTCCCCTCTTGTTGCTGACGCTTGGCCGCCTTCAGCTCGCGATGCGTGCTCCGTAAGGCCATCAGCATGGGGCCCACGTCGATCAGGCCCGCCTCCTTGATACGGCCGGAGCCCGGTGCGCCATGCTGAAAGCCCAGTAGCCGAATCTTCTGGTCCAGTTGCTCCGCGGCGGCGTCCAGGGATTTGAAGCCGGCATGGGACAGGTGGCGCTGGAAGCCGCGAAAACTCCAGCGGCCAATCTGCTCGCTGGCGAAATCACGGCCGATGTCTGGGATCTCGTGGGCCTCGTCGCAGATGAGCGCATCGAATGCCGGCAGCACGCCGGCCTTGCCGGCCGTGGCCTGCTGCACCATCAGGTGGGCAAACAGCACGTGGTAGTTGCAGACCACCACCTGGGCCAGCTCTGCTTCGGCCGCGGCCGCCTTGTGGAAGCAGAGGTGCTCGCAGCCGGCGCACTCGCTTGTGTCAGCCACGAAGAAGTGACGCCGGATGCGCGGCGAAACCTTGAAGGGCAGTTCGCTGGAATCGCCCGTGCCGGTTTCCCCGGCCCAGTCCAGCACGCGTTCGAACTCCTCACGCTCGCCGTCATGGTCCACGCTGGCGAAGAGCCGACTCTGCTGCTCATCATGCTTGGCCCGGCATAGGTAGTGCCCGCGGCCCTTGAGCAGAGTGAACTGGAAGGGCTCGGGCAGGATGCGGGCGAGGAAGGGCAGGTCCTTGTGGACGAGCTGTTCCTGCAAGGCGATGTTGGCCGTCGCGATCAAGACCCGCTGGCCGGTGGCCAGGGCGTGCAGGATCGCTGGCACCGAGTAGGCGAGCGACTTGCCGACTCCGCAGGGCGCTTCGACCATCAGATCATGGCTGCCGGCCAGCGCGTCCGCCACCTCCCGCGCCATGATGAGTTGGCTCTCGCGGGGTTGGTAGTCGGGCAAGTGTTGAGCCATTAGTCCGCCCGGACCGAAGACGTCGTCCATGGAGAGGGCGGGAGCGGGTTCTGTGGGTAGGACGGCTGCGTCCAGCAGGATCGGATCGGCTATCACGTCGTGAGTCATGACTGCTCTCGGGATGGGGATGTGGCACAAAACGGCCCGGCCGACACCTGGACGCGTGCCGACCGGGCCTAGGTGGGGGAGTTCGGGATCAGGAGAAGGGATCGCCCTCACCCGTGGCGCCATCCGCCTGGGCATGACGCGCGGCCTCCTCCTCCTGGCTGACCCAGCGCTGGGCGGTCTTGAGCTGCTGGGAAGGGAGGTCGCGGATCTTGGCAATGCGGAACTGCTTGAGGAAGTCGGCCATCATCTGGCCGCCCTGGACCTCGCCCAGCACGGCCTTCAAGGCCTTCAGTCGCTCAATCAGCTCGCTGCCCTCGGCCTGGCCAAGAATGGCCGCGGGCTCGGCCTTGGCGCCGGCCTTGGTGCCGCCGGTCGCCTCCGGGCCCTCGCCTTCCGCTTCCAGATCGAAGAGCTCCAAGGCTTCCAGCTGGGCGCGCAGGGTGGGCGAGATGGCGGCTTCGGGCAGCACCGTGTATGTCGTGTCCGTCTTCGCGCCGGTGCGCTCGATCTCGAAGATCTGGGCCTCGACGCCGTACTTGGCGTCCATCTTGGCGACCAGCTTGTAGAAGGTCTTCGAGTTCTCCAGGACCTTCACGCCCAGGATCGCGTAGCCGCCCTCCCGCGCCTCCAGCACGGCCACGTTCATGCTGGTCTTCAGGCTCTTGGGCTTGCCGCAGCCCTCGGTCCAGGGGTGGGTCTTCGAGTCCTCCCAGTAGATCTCGCGGATGTGCGGCTCGCCCAGAAACACGACCAGGTGCTTGTCGCCGTCATCGAACTTGAGGAAGCGCCCGCTCTGCAGATCGTGCTCCTCGTACCGCTTGTTCATGTCGCCAAACCGGCCCATGGTGGGTCCTCCTTGAATGGGTTAGTGCGTGATCTTGATGACGGAGAGGAGGTGCAGCACGGCCGGATGCCGGCGCAGGTTGATGGCCGGCGGCGGGGCGTCCTCCAGCACACGCAAGTCGGCCAAGGGCTCCAGACAGGCGCGGAAGGCGCGCTCCACGCAGCGACTGAGGGCGAAGACCGCCGGGTCGCCCACCGGGTGCTCGGCGACGATGCCGCCCACCTGCAGGGCCAGCTCCAGGAAGGCGCCGCGCACGCGGGCCTCGATCTGGTCCACGCAGACGGGGTCGCTGATTCGGGTCTCGTCCATCCCGGGCCTCCTCTTCCTTTCCCACCAAAGGGGCGGCGAAGGGGCTGGAATCGGACAGGCGTCAGCTCTTTTCCTGGGCTTTTTCCCGCAGGCGCTTCAGCAGGCGCTTGTGGCGCTTCTGCGTGGTGTCGTAGGCTTCGCCCGATTGGGCCGCGCACTCCTGAAGCGAGTAGCCGTAGACATAGAGGCCGATCAAGAGGCCTCGCTCCGCCTCGCTGAGTGGCAGGTCCTGGATCGTGTCCTGCAATGCCTGGTAGGCGTCGGTGCGCTCGTCCGGCAGCCGGTCCGACATGAGCGACTCGTCCGACGCGCACGCGAGCCTGGCCTCCTGCTGATAGTCCCGCAGCCCCAGCTGCACGCGCAGCCGGTACCTCGTGTCGCGCAGGAGTTCCAGCGCCAGGCAGGGATCCGCCAGCCGCTTTTCTCCCAGGAGCAGCAGCGTCTCCAGGAAGGCCATCACGACCGAGCTTTCAGATTCCGCCAGGCCCATCCCCGTCATCTGGTAGCGCGCCGCCAGGCCTTGCAAGGCCGTGGCGTAGGAGACCAGTAGCCAGAGCTGGATGCTGGGGGCCTCGGGCGCACCTGCCTGCAGGTGGCGAATGGCGGCGCTGAGGGCCGCGTGGCGGGCCTCCTGACGGTCCTTGGCCCCAGGTCCCAGGAGAGCCAGGAAGTCCGCCAGCGTGGGCGGCAAGGCGGGTTCGCGGGCGGTTAGGGAGAGGTAGTCGGTGGTGGACGCGGCGGTGTTGGCGTCGGTGCGGGAAGCGGGCAGCATGGTGGCTCCAGCGCATGGTCAGCGCCGGCGCGAAGCCGCCAGAAGGCATGATCAAGTCCCGGGCGCAAAGACGCGCCGGGCCAACAGGTTGTGGGTATGGACAGAGTCCGCCCCGGCAGCCCAGGACATGGACCACCCGGCCCGTGATTTCCACGGGAATGGCTGGGGCATGGAAAGCCCCGGGACGAACGTGTCCGCTTAGAACGCCTGGCGATCAGCCAGGCGAGGACTGTCGACCCGGGTTACTTGAGAGTCAGCAGAATGGAACGGGAGAGGGCGCAGTGGTGGGTCCGCTGCGAGACGGCGGGGGAGGGAATGTATTGAGGCCGGTACATGATGAACTCCAAGAGAACAAAGCATCGGGAGGCGACGGAGCCAAGATAACCGGGTCTGGTACATGGGTCGCGCGCCCCATTGCAGGGCTTGGAGATCCGAGGCAAGTCTTCGGCAAGCTCCGTCGAGGCGGGCCATTTGCCCGCTTCCACAGCGGGTCTGGGGACTCGCAATGCTCAATAACCATGGCATTCAACTGCTTGGAGGAATGCCCCCCACTCCACGTTATCACAAGTCCTTGTCACATATCACTAGTGTCCGGTTAGAAGTCGAACAAAAACAATTGGTTACCATCTGATGCTTGCTCGATTTGGGAACCTTCGGCTCTCAAGGCGCTTCGTAGCTGGGTTTTCTCGAAGACAGAGATGGAC